>JACQRL010000041.1 GCA_016206485.1 Planctomycetota bacterium
ATATTACTGTACTATATCTCATGAAGAAAATTTCACATCTAATTGCCATCACATTTTGCGCTGTAGTTCTTACATTATTTTTTCTAATCCAAATTCTGTCAAAAAACAGCGGCACTGCAGAAGAAGTAATAGTCGACCAGATTGTTAAAATTACAGGAAAAGTAGATAAAAAGGCATTACCAGATCCTGACAATAGCGAAAGTTGGGAGCAAAACCAACGTCCATTTATAGTCTTCACTATTATGGGAGAGCAGTCTCATCAACTTCTTACTCTAGGAGAAGAAGTATTCACAGATCAGAACGGTGAATTCAAGGCAGAATACATCTACAAAAAACCCTGTTCACGAAAAGACACTCTTATCGTTATTTTTTACTTTTGGAGAGGATTTATTTCTGACTCAGTAATTATGTATCCAACCAGAGATTTCAGAGATTTATACAACCCTCATTTTTCCGGGCATTTTGCGATCCCCTACAAGATTCAGAGTAATCCATTCGTTGTTGAAACTGATTTCGCTGAGATCCTGACTGGAAATCTCAATCTATACCTAAATTTTACTGATCCGCCTTTTCCTGCAACAAATTTTCCATATGAAATATTTGCAAATGCCGTGGGACATGAACTCAATTGGGAACATACACCCCATTCTTCTTATGTCCGATTCCAAGGAACACTGAAAACAGCTGCTGATCCCATTAAAATAAAGCTGCCGACAGGAGTACAATTTCTTATACAGGTATCAGTTTATAATTTATACAAAGGGTGGGCAACGAAAGTGCTTCTTACAGGGAATGAAACCACGCACTTAAACGTCGTATTACAAAAACCAAATCCCAACTTCATAGGCAGGTGCATTGACGAAACCGGCAGACCACTTTCAGATGTCAGCATTATTGTAACTCAACATGGTGTATCCAACACAGCCAAGTCATCACATGATGGAACATTTAAAATCGACATTGATGAAAAAAGCGAGATTGATCATCTCCGGGCTGGCGGTGGAGTCTATTCTATAGAAGCCTTAAAAACAGACCCATCTGCGTTAAAATCGCTCGTGCTTAAAAAATATCACAAAGGTTATAATATCACCCTCGACCTGCCTGATAAATACAAAAAAATTATCAGCACAACAAAATCAAAAATACGATCTATATCCGGCACTATCACAAAAGAACAAGTAGTGCATTCTCCACCGGATCATAACAAACTTGTTATACACTGTTTGTTTACTCTGGGTAAAAATACTTTGGTATTCAAACAATTTGATGATATTTCATTGGAATGGATCCCATATCATAAAGAAATATTAGAGATAACTGAGTCTACACCAACAGAATTTTCGATAACAATTCCTGATAAGTGATCTTTTGTAAAATTCTCGTAGATCACTGATTTCACAGAGTAAAACCTTAATTGCACTGATTGGTGATATTTGCCTGACTCTCATATTTGTGTCATCAAACTCCTTAATCTAAGAAATCTGTGGAGGAAATCGCGAAACGTCACATAATTAACAATATCGGCTCGACCCCTTTATCTAAAATTCTAAAGAATTTAGAAATTATGGTGTATATAGATTGTGAGAATTTTCAGGACTATAGGAAAAGCAGGCTTTATTATACTGTTTTTATTGTCAATTTCAGCCGTCATAATCAAAATCTCCTGGACTACAAATACATCAACAAACACCGCTGTTTGTACACAACAGGGAGATCAATTAGACCCTAGGATTATAAAGGGAACGGACAAAAGCCTTTACATCTTCTGGTGGGGCCCTCAGCCGGGAAACATTCTTCTTACAGGCATATATGGACAGAAACTCGATCCGGCCGGGAATCCATTATGGTCAACAAGTAATGGAATCCCTATAATCGAATCGTCCACTTACAACACCGCTTCACCAGTAGTCGAAATGCTTTCAAATGGAAATATTTTAGTGGCCTATTTTGATCAAGACAACAATCCTGGTGGCAACATTAAGATAACATTAATAAACGGAAATGGAGCGCCTATCATAGCACCTGTAACAGTCTGCAACAATATGAACGTTAAAAGCCGTCTCCAACTAACTAAAACATCAGATACCAAACTTGCGCTCAGCTGGATTGAAAACACTGGGAGCACATCAATTGTATTTGCTCAGAAGGTCGACACAAACGCGGCTCTTTTGTGGCAGGGAACCGGAAGCACCGGCGGACTGTTAAATGGAGTAAAAGTAAGCTGGTTAAATACAAATCAACATGTACAGGAAATCGCATCTACAATCGATGGAGGTTTATACATAGCTTTTCTGAATGCTATTCCTTCGTTATCAAATCCAAACAACCCGGGAGGGGTCTACTTCGAGGTTAGACTCCAGAAGCTTGACAGCAACGGCACGCTTCAATTTACAACAGATGGTCTCCTTGTAAGCAATTATTTCATTGCATCATCCTCTTATCCCAGAATATCCTGCGACGGGTTTAATAATCTTTGGATTGTCTTTGAAACCCTTGACAGTCCTAATGACAGATCGATCAGAATACAAGGGGTAAATCAAAACGGGCAACCCCTGCTCATAACAAATGGAATCAATATACTGCCGGAAACAGCAGCATTATTTGCAAACCAGCATCATGCTATGCTTACTTGTTTTACATTCAGTTATTTGTCTATACCTGTCGTATTTTTTATGGATGAGCGCAGTGCCCTTCCAATTTTCGGAGGCAATCCTGAACCAAGGGACATATATATGATGAGCTTTCTATACAATCCTGTTCTTAATACTTTTCTGAAACTGACACCTCCATTCGGAGCTCCTGTATGTACTGCGCCAAAAACACAACAGCGTATGAACATTAAAAAAAGCGAATCGAGCTATCACGTTTACCTTCTCTGGCTGGATGGAAGAAACGCCAACAGTGGAACTTTCGACTATGATATCTATGGACAGAAGATGTTCGTTCTGGGATCTCCGATGTGGACTATTAACGGAGTTCCCGTATCAACCGCTCCCGGACCGCAGGGATATCCGACATCACAACACCCTGCCGGCAAGATGGATATCGTTCAGACAAACAATGGGATGGTTGCTGTCTGGCAGGATCTGAGAACTATAATGTCTATACCGAACTGGGACATATACGCCCAATTTATTCTCGATTAACGGGATCTGTATCGAGACTCCTTCAAATCTCAGATCTCCCCAGACACCTGACTCCTTACTTCTGACTACTGATTACTTTATTGTTTGAGTAATCCCTGATTTTATAAAACAGGCGCTGGTACTTTAACAAATTCTTACTCTGAGTCTGTTGTGATTGATCCGTCTAATCCGTATCAGAATTCCCACTTACTTATAACATTCTGAGCCAAGTCTCCTACAGTCGTATCTTCAGGCTCACGAAAATGATAAGGAGGTTTGGGAATAAAGTCAGTATGTTTGATTTCAGGTTCGATTCGGCATTTAGAGGTATTATTAACCAGCTTTTTTACTTGTTTTGCATACTCTTTTGCTTCCAACAGTTCAAGCGCACATATCGTAGCTGCCAAGATGTTGGCATTGCGGCTGTCAAGAAGACTGATAATATACTTAGGCTCATAAGAAGCCAGTATCGCAATATGTTTCCGCTTTACAATATCGCATTTACCGATTACATCGGATATCTGGCCTATCGACTCTACATCTTTCAATTTGATCAGAGCAGAAATTGCAGCCTGTTCGATCTCCATATCACTATGCACCAGAAATCCAGCAAGTTTCCTGCCATATTTTGTCAGCTTGAAATGACCGATGGCTTCAATCGCTGTCCTTAATACGCTTAAATCTTTATCATCAAGCAGTCCGGCAATTTCGTCTGCATATTCTGTGGAGTTGGAATTTATCAGAAAATTGATGGCAACTCTTCTTACAGACGGGCTAATATCTTTCAATAATTCAGTAATTGATTTAACAGCGTCTTTAGTAATATTTTCTGCCCCTAAATTTTCAAGATAGTATATGGCAGTGCACCTTACACCTTCACTTTTGTCATTTAGCATAGCGACAATTTTGTCAGTGTATTCTTTTGTATACGCCTTAAGGCTTATTATCGCGAGTTGTCTCAGCCGTTGATCTGTATCATTCAGCAATCCGGCAATTTCAGCCAGATGTTTACTCATCAAAAATGGCCTGCTGGCAAACGCTGACAAAGAACTTAGTCTTACCACAGGGTTACTGTCACCTATCAGTTCAACCAGTTCATTTTCATCAAGCACACTGAAACTTAACACTACGTCATTTGATATAAAAACTTCATTATCACCTTTTACAAGTGAGATCGCAAATCTTCTCAGGTGTTTAAGACTTCTTAATTTCGCAAGTGCCAAGCCTATGTTAAATTTTAGTCCATCATCACGCGAAGTATAGAGCAATTTAAGAATATTATCCGAGTATTCTCCAGCATTCATTTCCCCCAGCGAGGAAACAGCATTTCGCACAACAAGCGCATCACTATTGTTGAGCATTTCTGCTATTTTTCCTTTATACTTATCCGCCTTCAGTGTTCCCAATGCAGATATCGCCTGGCGTTTTAGTAAACTGTTATTACTGTTGAGAAAGGCGGCAATTTTATCTGCGTATTTAGGTTCCTGACTAAGCCCAAGCTGGTATATTACCTCTAGTTTGACATCAATATTTTTGTCATCAATCAACTCGCAAATCTGTTCTGAGTACTTAGATCTGTAGATACCGAGCACATTGACTGCTCCGCGCCTTTTGTCGTGATTATTGCTTTTAAGGTCTTCTAATAGCTGTCTGACTCCCTCATCAGATGAATCCACCTGATAAACATGATTCAGATTCACATAGACCGATAGCACTATAGGCAAAAATAATATATTCAGCACTAAAGATAAGGACGTACAGCAGACTTAAATCCAGCTTCTACAATGCAAATAAATACACTGCTCGCCAGCCGAATTATAACCTTTAAGTCCTTACTTCTGACTACTGATTACTTTATTGTTTGAGTAATAATAGCCTCCAGCACCTTAGCTATCTTAGCCCTTGACTCCGTAAGATGCGCCTTCGTAGCATCATTAAGATCCGCATTTGCTAAGGCATTATCAACTGAATCTAAAATTTTTGTAAGATGAAATCGCGCGAGTGAGCGGGCATCTTCCGGAATCGAACCGGATGGAGCCAGTACATACCTCGAAAGAATATCAAGGTGAACCCTCTGCAGATTTCTCCTAAAGGAATTAACATTCTTCGCTTTTCCAGTTACTTCTGACCAGATTGAAGAAGTAAGTGATTTAAACAGTTCGCTTGCACTGTATATTTCATCTCCTTTTGATGCGCGCGCCTCATTGTCTATCATCCTGTGTATACGAGGAGAAGAAAGCAGATCATCAAGTATATTCCTCTGAACCGCTACAGCAAAACTGTGAATAGGGAAATCTAATGGGAATGTAAGCCAAGATGTTCCCCAATGCGCCCATCGGGATGGCATTAACTTATTGAGAATGTCAGTATCTATCTTAAATGCATTCTCAGTCAAAACAGATTCTGTAATCAATTTTATAGCTTCTCTCTGTTTATCAGCAGGCACCATTGTGAAAGGCAAACTGGCGTTTTTCGTGTCTTTATGGTCTCTCGAAACATAAGAACCGCCAACAGTTTTAACTGCGGGTGTAAGATATCTCACCCTGCTTATGATCAGGTTTGCTACAACTTCTCTCAAAAGATCATAAGAATCTCCTGATTCGATAAGCCTGCTTTCGGCCTTCGACAAAGCCTGATTCATCAGCTCAATTCGTTCAGTAACAAATTTCACCGGATCTGTGCCAAGATCCCAGGCATTTGACAACGGATCAACTGCATATGGCCCAAGCCAGTTATCCTCATCCGTTCCATAAGTATGTAATGGGTTTGAGCTCTGTTCAGCTATCTTTTTAAGAACGGGAAGTTCAGCTTCAGGTGTTGAAACCGGTTTTACCGAATGTTTGACCTCAGCTTCAGAACCGCGCTGATAAACCGGCATGTACGCGTACTGAATAGCCCAAACATCATATGTCCCGACTTCTACGCTATAATAATGGCCCTGCTTTTTCTGATCCAGTGAAAAATTTACAGGGGCATAATCCATTACGGACAATGTGACTCCATGCTCCCTTGTGTAGTCTTTATTATGTAATTTGTCATTAGAGATACCTGATGAAGATTTGAAGTTGTGCCTCAACCCAAGCGTGTGACCAATCTCATGCATTACTAAATCTCTCAAAGCATCACCCAAGAATTCTTCCGGCATACCTTTCTGTAAATCTATCAAACCAAAACATATCAATAGAGTCTGTTGAAGTGACAACTCAAAGGACTTTCCTGCCTGAGCAAAACACATTCTTTGAGCCAAATGAGCAGGCATAGATCTTTGAAGTTTTTGAATTTCTTCGAAAGAGTTGAGCATTTTCTCCGGCTTGGCGTAGATGTCATAGCTTTTTTTCCACCAACGCACGAACTCAGAGTCTATAAGCACATCAGCATTCAAGAGCTCCCCAGACCTGGGATCTGATTGTGACGGACCGACAGCATAACCCATATTATGTGCAGCTGTCCATCTGACAGTTGAATATCTGATATCTTCAGCGCTCCAGTTAGGATCATCAGCAGGAGGATCCTTGGCTATGATAGCATTCTTAAATCCTGCCTTTTCAAATGCTTTATTCCATGCTTCAATTCCCTCTTTCACATATTGCCTGTATTCTGCCGGAACAGATCTATCAACATAATAAACTATTGGCTGAACCGGCTCAGAAATCTCGGCTGTCGGATCTTTCTTTTCCAGTCTCCATCTTTCAACGTATCTCAAATACGGATCAAGTTCTCTGTCTTTCGACATATCTTTGACTGCTGTAATAAAGTGCCCTACCCTCTGGTCTGCCAATCTTGGCATTATAGGTTTTTCAGGAAGAGCGAATATAGAGTATCTGACCCCGACAGGAACAGATCTATAATCAGATATAGTGTCTCCGCCTGAAGGAGGAGCTTCCCCGGCTCTATATGTAAGCTCTGCATCTATCTCAATGTTTTTAGGAAATCCCATGATTTTGCCTATGAAGCTTCTTTCCTTGTCAAAACCCGCCGGTTTTTCTCCATAATAGGATTTAATCCATCTTCCAAAATCAGAATAATCGGAGACAACAAACCCTGTAAAATCAATCAACAGATTTTTATTCTCTTTATTTTCACTTTCTATTTTAAATA
Source organism: Planctomycetota bacterium (assembly GCA_016206485.1). Lineage (GTDB taxonomy): Bacteria > Planctomycetota > MHYJ01 > JACQRL01 > SBBU01 > JACQRL01. The sequence continues at coordinate 7,224 of JACQRL010000041.1, forward strand.
TAGCAACAATCGAATTCCCCACGTTTGAATCCAGTGAAAGTTTCATCGGGGATCCGGCATCTGCGATAAATCTAGGGTTCATCTGTAAGAGTTGTACTTGGTCACCTATCCTGCGGCATCTCATTAAACGAGTATCAGAAAGCGGCAGGCCATTTTGAATGGACTCGCCAATCCCTCTGCTTACATGCAGAATAAGACCGAAATCTTTATCTAACTGATCCGGTTTTATTTCTAAAAGAAGCGAACGGTCCCTTTTAAAGTGCATTTTGAAGAAACCATCTTTTGGTTCAGTGTCCTTCAAAACGTCAGCCCAAGGCTTAAACGGATCCTTTTTTTCTTCCGGCTTAGCAGGTCCCGGCTGCGGCGGCGCAGGCGGTGGAGTCTGCTGAGGCGGATAAATAGTTACACAACCCCCTAAAATAACGCTAATAAGACAGGTCAAAACAGTTCTAAAATACATATTACCTCCTTAATAAATCATGGAACTTAGAACATAGAGCGTGGATCGCTTTTAAATACATAATCCAGTAGTATCGGGTAATACTACTCAAGAGGCAAAACTACTCAAGAAAACTTCCGCTAAAAGAAACAAGTACCGTCCGCACTATTATAAATTACTAATTGGTGTATATGAAAATAGCCAAAATCAAACTGTTCTATCTATTTATTACCGTTTTAACTATGTTTGCATGCCTTACTCTGACAGAAAGCCTTGCATATTCGAAAAACACACAGCCCTATAAACAAGATTCTTTCATTCATACAATTACAAATAATAATTATATTACCTTCTCACTAGAC
>JACQRL010000395.1 GCA_016206485.1 Planctomycetota bacterium
AACATAACTAATGACAATACCAAAATAATATTTCTAAATAGTCCCATAACAATTCCTCCAAAATATCCATAGAACTGTTTTTAACAAATCGGGTAGCTGAACTAACCTGCGTAGTCTAAATAGTTTTATGGTCTAATAGTTTACATGGTCTTATAGTCAATCAGAAATTTTAATGCTGAATCAACACTCTACTTGGATCGTGAAATTACACCAATAAAGCTCGGGAGGAAATTCATTCTCTCCCCTGCACTCAAAAACAATTACATAAGTACGAAAGCAAAGCCCCGGCCCATAACTTACCTCAAACCAGTGCATATAAACTATTTCTATCCTTCCGTCACATGGCGGCATAGGGCACGGTATTCCAACCGTCAGCATGTCGTTGCCAGTTTCAACCCCGGCAATCAAAACAGAATTATCTATTTCTTTCACATTGTCCGCTTTTATCTCATGTGCACTCACAGAGGCAAAAACAGATATGACCAAACCCAGCAACAAAAGCGATTTGAATAGCCTCATTTTTCTCTCCACTAAAGTGCAATTAATTAACATATCTATAATACACCATTCCCGTCAGACCTGTTAGACTAGAACTCATCTCATAAATGAGATGAGTAAAAAACAAATAACAAATGACAAAAATCATGGTATTTATGAGATAGCTTCTGGTTTAGACTGATAGACTTTTACCCGGTAATATTTACACTACTAGTTTAACAAAATTATGATAAATTGTGGAAAGTTGCTAAAAGAAGACAGAAGTCAGAAATAAGCAGATGGAATATAGAATTCGGAATATAGCCTTCGTGGCAGATCAACCAATAATTCGTTGAAAACCTGTTAAAAATGAAAAACAAATTAAAAGCACTGGTCGTAGGCGACTTGATGTTGGACATTTATATAGCCGGCAGCAGTGAGAGGATATCACCTGAAGCCCCTGTACCGGTAGTTGTCAAAGAAAGAGAGGATTTCCTGCTCGGCGGAGCAGGCAACGTCGCTGCAAATCTGGCATCACTCGGAATACAGACATATATAACGGGGATAATAGGTAAGGACCAGAACGGCATTATACTTAAGGATATCTTCAATAAAACAGGGATAAATTCAGATTTTCTTTTCGAAGTTGAAGCGATCCCAACGCCAACCAAGACCAGATTTGTATCCAGAACACAACAACTATTAAGACTCGACCAGGAAAAAATTGCCCCGCTATCCAAACTTCTTTCAATAAACAAAGTTGTATCAAGACTCAAAACAATCGCGAAAGAGGTAGACTTCGTTGTTTTTGCAGACTATGCAAAGGGGTTTCTGGATGAAATACTCTGCAGAAGACTAATACAATGCGCAAAATTCTCATCAGCAGGCTTGAAAGGTACAGACTACCGAAAATACAATGGAGTGAATCTCGTTTCCCTCAACCGCAGCGAGTCAATGAAACTAACAAATGCTCCGAACTTTAAACTTGCCGGCAGAAAACTCAAAAAAGATCTCAAATCCCACTATGTATCTGTCACTCTTGGAAAAGATGGGATGTTCCTGATATCTGACGACAATGAGATTACAGCGCCGGCGCGCGCAAGAAGCGTTTATGATGTGACAGGAGCGGGAGACACAGTGCTTGCTGTATTAAGTTATGCCCTCCACACAGGCCATTCAATCGAACAAGCCGCGCTCCTTGCAAATGAAGCTGCAGCGATAGTAATCGAACAATTTGGAACAGCGACTGTAACATTGGAAGAGATCCAAAAGAGTGTCGAAGGTACAAATAAAATAATTGAGCCATCCCAATTCGAAGAAACAATCCAACGGCTCAAACGAGCGCGTAAAAAAATAGTATTTACAAACGGATGTTTTGACATTTTACACGCAGGGCACATTGATCTGCTGCGCTTTGCCAAATCAAAAGGAGATATCCTGATTGTCGGGGTAAATACTGATTCTTCAATCAGGCAAAATAAAGGGGACCACAGACCTGTTGTTCCTCTTGAACAGCGAATTTACGTGTTAAGCGCTCTTTCTATGGTTGATCATGTAGTCGTGTTCAACGAACAAACCCCGATAAACCTTATCAAAAAAATCAAACCGAATGTTCTTGTGAAAGGAGAAGACTGGTCAGGAAAAATTGTCGGTCAGGATTTCGTAGAAGGTTACGGCGGCAGCATAGAAATATTCAAATTCAAAAGAAAAATCTCTTCAAGCTCAATAATCGAAAAATCAAAGCATCAATCTAAAGAGACTCGTTAGACCTGTAAGACCATATAGACCGTGAGACTGTTATTAAGTTATTCCGATCTCAAAGCCTCGATCGGGTCCAGATTTGATGCCTTGATCGCCGGATATGTGCCGAATACAATCCCGACTATAACAGAGATAAAAAAAGCTGCGAAGATCGGAAGCGGAGTGAAAATAACCTGCCACTGAACAATTGTAGATATGATAAACGAAAGTCCGACGCCGATTCCTATCCCTATTATACCTCCGATCATCGAAAGGCACACGGATTCCGATAAAAACTGCATTCTTATGAGTCTTTTTGTAGCGCCCAGCGCGCGCCTTGTACCGATCTCCTTGATCCTTTCAAGGACCGAAGCCAACATTATGTTCATTATTCCTATACCGCCCACTATCAATGCAAGCGACGCGATAGAGATCATAACCAGAGCGAAGATTTTCTGCGCCTGTTTTTTTTGCTGTAGTAATTCATAAGGGATCGTCATATCGTAATCTTTATTCGGGAACGATTTTTCCAGATAATTGCTTATGACATCCTTGACATCCAGGATATTAATCGAGGAATCAAAACTTAAAATAAGTTCCGTTATCTCCACATACTCATAAGTTCCCGCTCCTTTATCATGAAACGCGGTCAACGGAGTCATTCTGTTGTACCAGCTTTTATAAGGAATAAAGACTGTCTCATTGACATCAAACGTCTGGATAGTGGATGTTTTCATGCTTTCTTTATTTTTTAGCACTCCGATGACCTTAAATGCATGATCCTGTATCTTGACAAAGCACTTTAAAGGATCCCGAACAGGAAATACTTTCTTCGCGACATCATAACCGATGACACAGTATCCGCTGAGCTCATTATCATCCTCATCTGTAAAAAACCTTCCCCCTTCCAGTTCAAGATTGGTAAGCTTAAAATATGGCGGGTTTACGGCGTAAGCCTCCACTTTAACCCTGTTTCCCAACGTGTGGACCGGATATTTGACATTCCTTAGCGCGATCGTCTGCAGTCTGCTTCCGAACAGTTCAGAGAAATGTTTTACATCCTCATTCCTTAATCCATATTTTGCAATGAAGCTGGTGCTGTCCTGCTTCACTTCAACAGCGGGCTTTTTTGATCTTATAAAAATATTATTAACTCCGAGCTGCTCAATCTGTTTAATAACTTCCTGTTTCGCGCCCTCCGAAACGGCAACCATGCTGATTACAGACGCAATTCCAAAAATAATACCTAAGACTGTCAGGAATGCGCGCAGCTTGTGCATCATAATCCCTCTGAACGCAAGACTGAAAATATCAAATAACGACATAATTTCAGAACACAGAATATGGAATTTGGAATATGGAATATTGGACTCGAAATATGAGATTTAGAATATGAAACTCCCATATGCTGTATTCCATCTTTTACATTCCATTTACATCTACATTTGTATTTAACAATGCTCCATCCTTCATCCTATATATTTTATGAGTCTGTTGAGCTACTAAAGGATTATGCGTGACTACAACAATCGTGATTCCTTCCCGACTCAGCTCTTTGAGCACATTAACTATTTTTTCCCCGCTCGCTTCATCAAGATTTCCGGTTGGTTCATCGGCAAGCAGAAAAGAGGGATTGTTTGAAAGAGATCTTGCAATAGCGACTCTCTGCATTTCTCCACCCGAAAGTTGTGTAGGTTTATGATCCATCCTGCTTCCAATCCCAACCTTTTCAAGCAGCGCTGCTGCCCTCTTTTTTCGATCTCCCCTTGATACCCCTGCATATTCCATCGGGACTTCAACATTCTGGATGGCAGTCAGCTGTGAAAACAGGTTAAAATACTGGAAAATAAAACCTATTGACTTGTTTCTGAATCTCGAAAGCTCATCATCGCTAAACTCGGTAGTATTCTGCCCATTTAATGTGTATACACCTTTAGACGGTTTATCAAGAAGTCCAAGAATATTAAGCAGTGTAGATTTGCCGGAACCTGACGGTCCCATAATAGCTATAAAATCTCCTTTGTTTATCCTGAGAGTTACACCTTTTAGAACGGTAAGCTCTCCCCATGAAAGCCTGTATGTCTTGTGAACATCCTCCAAACTTATCAGTGTATTTTGAGAAGTACTCATAAAGGATTGTTCATGTTTATTCTGATCTACCAACAATTTATTTGTTCTCGTTTTTTATGTTTTCAGTCAGATAGCTCTTTGGAACTTTTGTTGTGAATTTCAATATCACTCTCATGCTGAATTTCAGCCAAGAAGGAGGATTATCCATAGAGCACAAAACCCACATCGGTCTTGGAAATCCCCACCTGTCCTCACCGCCTGTCAAAGCAAGCGTCACCTTGCCCTTGAAAGATTCATTCGGATTAGAAAGAAACCATATAGTAACGTCAGAATCTTTTGTAACATAGTTGAAATCGGGAGGGGCTATATTTGTTTCAACATCAATACTGTTGTTGCTGATTGTTATAACCCTGGCGAACGGAGGTGTCCATTTATCCACCATAGTTCCGGGCTTCATACCCATCGGATCAAAAAACTCGATTTGACCATCAAAATCTGATCTTATAACAGTATTATTAAGATCCTTATTGAGCGCCTTCAGCTCCTTCTTCCAATCCTTGACCTGTTTTTCAGCTGTTTCTTTATCTATTTCGTTTTTATTAACGTCGGCTTCAATCGTGGATTTAATGGTCTTTATGGTCGCCTCAACCTGTCTTATGCCCTCCTCAAGTTCAAATTGAGTCTTCACTCTGGTATAATCTGTGTATTCTTTTAAATCATACCCCGCCTTTTCAAACGCATTTTTTGCCTTAACAAGTTCATTCTGACTTTTCTCGAGCTCAATCTGCGGTATTAAATCTTTTTCCAACAATTGTTTTGAGAATTCATAGTTTCTTTCAGCTACCTTTGAGTCTGTCGCTGCCTGATTGATTGCTTGTTCATACTTTAGAACACTGAGAACATCCTCTATACTTTTAAATTTTTCGAATTTTCTTTTCTTTTTTTCAAGCTCAACCCCTTGTATATCCATATTGTAGTTCTCATCAAGCCCCAGCTTTAATATCTCATTAACCGCCCTTTCAAGATTTATCTGCGCCGTTTGTATCTCCTGCTGGACCTCATCAATCCTTTTTAATATACGCGCCTTATCCACCTCTAAAATAATGTCGCCTTTCTTCACAACAGACTGATGCTCCGCAGTAAATGTAATCAGATGCAGAAATTGCGCGTCAAAAGGATTCGAGACAGTTGCGTTCGACAGGTATTTCATCACAACTATACCCGGAGAGTAAACTTCCTTTGTTATATACTCCTCATTTTGAAACGGTTGTACCGATATAACCGACACTAAAAAAATAAAGTTTAACCGAACCATTCTACTGAGTCTTTAACTTGTCTGTCTGCTCTTTAAGCTTTCTCAAAACTTCCTCTTTATCAATCGGGTCACCTTGTGAGTCTATTTTCGAAGGCTTGTAAAGAAGCACTTTATCATGTTCCCTTAGACCGCCATGAACAACAACGTATGTTCTGTCGCTGTCGCCGATCACAACCTCCTGCTCAACAACCTTTCCGTTTCTAATAACATACACTTTGTGAATATTGTCGGTTGTGAAAACAGCTTCAAGCGGAACATAAAGTATATCTTTCATCTCCTTTACAATAATAGTCACTTCTGCCTTTAGATGAGATTTAAACCAGTGTCTTCTGTCCTTTACATCACATTTGATTTTAAACTGGACTTTATCTCCTCCTCTCCATGTCCGTACACCCGACTGAGACACCCAAATAACTTTTCCATCAAAAACCTCAGAAGGTGCTGTTACAAACTTTATAAAAGCAGAGTCTCCCATCTTGATTTTATTTATATCAGACTCTTCAACCTCAACTTCTATGTACGGATCGGTCATATCAGGTATATACATATAAAACTGCCAGAAATTGATTTTCTTTCCCACCTGATGGGTTTTGTCGATCCAAAATTCAGTCGGGGAACCATACTGGAGCGAACCGTCAACCTTCGCGCGAATAGTCAGACTGTCACGTTCCACTTCTATCTCTGTAAGCTGGTTAACCTTGCTGTTCAGTTCCGCCTCTGATTTTTTTACAGCGCTTGTCAGTTCCGCTTCTTTAACCTTTTGATAAAGTTCCTGACTGTCAAGCTTGCCCTTTTGAATTTTCACGTTCCCCTGAAGATTGAGAAGATCAATCGTATTATCGAACTCCTTATACATTCGCGAGTTCAGTTTGGCGATCTCCAGCTGAAACTCAGCAGTTTTCTTGTCGTTTTTTGCCTTTTCAAGCTCTATAAGAGGGACAAGATCCTGTTCATACAGCTTCCCGGCCGCGACCAGTTTTCTGTCAGCATCCTTCAGATTAACCTCAGCATTTTGTATATCAATTTCAGCCTGTCTGAATTTTTTAGGAGCTTCGATCTCTTCGTATTTTTTCAGTGTCTGTTGGTCCAGCTCATACTGAAACTTTGTGGTCCTTTTTACTCCCTCAATATCAACAACAAATTTATTATATTCCTCTTTTGACTTTGCTAAGGCGCTTTCAGCCGTTTTAACATCCAGTTTTGACTGCTCGATCCTTTTATCAAACTCTGCCGTATCGAATTTGCATATTATATCCCCTGCCTTGACTATCGTTCCCTCAGGAACAAGCTCAGAAATCGTAGATTCATGATAAGTTCGTATATTCATCTTGGTAATAGAGAATTCCTTCGGCTTAAGCAGGCCTTCTCCATCAACAGTGAATTTTAAATTTCCTTTTTTGACAAGATATTCATTATCTTTGAGCTCAATGTTCTTGGGTTCCTCCTTCGCTGCCGACACAACAGAGACAATTACGATTACAACGACCAATAGTGATGCAGCTAATATTTTTTTCATTCCCTGACTCCTGTATCGTATCGTCCATATTCCATATTCCATCTTCTATATTCCATATTCTAGTTACTCAACAAACCATTTTTCTTTGGTCACATCCAGCTCGGTGATAAACTGTTTCAGCTGAAGCGTGCTTATTTTGAAGTTGACTATACTCCTTTCGAGGTCATTTTTTGCCCTCAAAACATCTCTTTGCGCTGTCACTACATCTAAGGACGTTCTGTTTCCGACTCCTTCCTGAAATTCGATCTCAACAAGCAGAAGGTTTTTCTCCGCATCATCAACAGCTCTTTGGTTCGACTGGACGTTAAATTCTGCCCTTTTGACCCCTATGATCCTTGCCTTTGCCTGTCTCACCAACTGATCCTTTGCGATTTCAAAGTCTCTCTGCGCCCTCACAAACGCCAAAAGCTGCTGATGAAATGCTGCCCTTACAGGAAATCTGTCTAACGGATAATTCAAACTTAAAAGTGAAGTCAGCGTGTCAGATGTTTTACTGTAATCATCTGAAATATTTCTAGAACCTTTATCCTCTTTTGCTGTTACAGTAAGATTCAGATCTGGAAGCAGTGAATTGTATGCAGTGTAGACGCTTCTCTTTACATCTTCATATGTTTCAACTGTTGTCTGCCAAGCCCTGCTTTTCGTTAGTACCTTATTTATGTATTCATCCTGTTCAATCTGGATCTCTTTAAATTCAAACTTGATTGGTTCGAGCTCTATCACAGCTGAAATGTCAAGCCCGATATCAATCTTGAAGACATCTTCTGCAAGCTTGTAATCTTCTTCCGCGTTTTTCAGCTGGTTTTCCGCATTGGTCACTTCGACCTGAGCCCTGAAGACCTCAGATTTTCTTTTTCTTCCCAGATCAAACTCGATCTGCGCCCTTGCTAATAGTTTTTTGGCGCTTTCTAAATTCGATTTAAAGTTTTCGATCTGTTTTTTCTGCTGGAGCAGATTGTAATAATTATTCACTACATTTATAAGTGTTGTTTCTTTGAAATCGGCAAAATCTCTTTTTGCGTAAGCAAAAGCCCTCTGGCTCTGCGCTATGTCGGTATATCCGAAAAAGAATCCTGATCCCTTCAAAAGAGGAAGACTTAACGATATGCTGTTTGATAAGCTGTATGAATGATCGCTTAGTTCAGTATGGAAATCGGCGCTCTGGGAATTGCTGAGAGATGACTGTAATGTTATGTTTCCTCCGATCGGCAGAGGAAGCTTTTGTGTGATTCCTGACGATATGCTTCTGTCCTGTGTTTCATTTTTGCCGACAGCGTTGTCTCTTTTAAAACTGAAAGACAGAGGATTAAGAATCGGGTGATATTGATGATACGCGAGACGCGCGTTTATTTCGCTTACAAAAATGTTTTCAAGCTGTGTAAGATATGAGTCATTGTTCTTGAGAAAAAGAGAGATAGTTCTGTCGAGATCCAGTTTTAACACCCCGTCAACTGTCTCCTTTTTTCTGTGCTGGAGCCCTTCCGGGTATGGAGGACTTTCAACAATCCTTTTTACTGCTGACTCACTGATTTTATATCTGTCTTCAAATCCTGTTATTGCGCAGGAAGCGACAAAACAGATGGCGGGAAAAAGACATAAATAAAGCTTCATAACTTCTACTCACTATCCTTAAGCAGTATCTGCCTTTCAATAATTAATACGGCCATTATAGTAATACTCGGCAGAAATTCTGCCTTTTTGACGATAAACGCAGTTTTCATAGAGATTAAGTACGTAATTATTAAACGCTCTTTAAAGTCAATTCGTTTGTCATAATTTGCCGATGCATTATCATTAATCGGTTATGAAAAACATAGATAAACTGATAAAGGGAAGGCTTCTGGAGTCTGTTACAGTGCATCAAAAACTCGTGGAACTGTCCCCGTTAATAGAAAAAGTCAGCAGGAAACTTTGTGAAATTATTGATTCGAACGGGATTTTATATCTCTTTGGCAATGGGGGTTCTGCGGCAGATGCTCAGCATATAGCTGCAGAGCTGAATGGAACGTTTTATAACCGTAAGAGATCCCCCGTCGCCGCCTCTGCCCTCACCACAAACAGTTCGAACCTTACCGCGATTGCCAATGATGTCGGATTCGAAAATGTGTTCAAACGTCAGGTTGAAGCGCTGGTAAAAAGAGGAGATGCTGTTATGGCGATTTCTACAAGCGGCCGGTCAAAGAATGTCCTGAAAGCTGTAAAATCCGCGCGCAAGATCGGGGCTTATACTATCGGATTTACAGGCCAAAACGGGACATCTCTTTCCAGAAATTGTCACGACTCTATCGTGATTCCCTCCGCCGATGTCGCGCGCATCCAGGAATGTCACATTCTCATCGGACATATTATCTGCGAAGTGATCGAGAAAGCAGTAGCATAATTAAAGGATCTTCAGAAACAATTGCTTTATACAAATATATGAATACGTTCATGCTAAGGGCGAAAAAAACGATTAAGCTGTTTATTGTTTTGGAGTTGTTCCTTTTTTTCGCGGTTTTCTCAAAATTTCGTGATTTCAGCAAAGCCTGCTTGCATCAGATTTAAACCTCAATCAAAACTAATACCACTGAAAGACGTAAAGAAAATCTTCGGAAGTAAGTAACCTCACTAAACGCGACATCCGCTTCAATAACCGGCCAGAACCCTCAATTTTGTGATATTTATAGTACAGAAGTTGCAAATAAAGCGAGTACTATACAAATGTATAGTATATTAATAATTTATGTCCCCAGCTGACTGAATGACTGGATGACTGGACAAAAGGAGGCGATGTGATGAAAAAAACAGCGATTTATGCGAGGGTTTCTACAAG
>JACQRL010000042.1 GCA_016206485.1 Planctomycetota bacterium
ATTTAAAGGGTGCGTCCTTAAAAATTCGTTTACTTTAGGCATAATCTCTCCTACAGCTTCTTCAACCGGTTTTGTCCCTTTGTCAATAGCTAAATACATCGGCTCCCGGTATATTGTCTCCATTACATATGGCCAGTCGGGATGATATATTGAGACTATGCCGCGCTTTATACTTTCCTCTACTACCTTTTTTCTGTTAAACGGTCTTTCCTTTGGATAATTTATCCAGTTATCAGTGACCTTCTTTATGGGGGCTAATGACAGTCCGTATTTTACTCTTATCTTCTGGGCATTCTCGCCGGCTACTACCTTAAGCACTTCCCATGCCTGCTCATGATGTTTGCTGTCTTTTGTTATTGCATATCCGATTACTCCTATTGGGTGCCACGGATTACCTTTAGGACCTTTCGGGAATAATACTATATCCCAGTCAAAATTAGATTGTCTGAAATTACCTAACTCCCAAAACCCTGTATAAATCATTGCCAAACGGCCGCTCATAAACATTTGAACAAAGCTCATGCCTGACTGTTCTGAAGTTTCCGAAGAGGGAATAACTTTGTATTTGTGCACCATATCCATGTAAAACTTATAGGCCTCAATTGTGCCGGGCTCGTCAAGTGTAGACCTTCTGGGATTAAACCTGTCATCCACTTCAAGACCTCCGTTACTGGGGGTAATAGCCCATGCCCAGCAATGAAAACCCCATTGCACTACTTTACCGTTTTTGTCTTTTACAGTAAGTTTTTGGGCTTTATCCAACAGGTCATACCAATCCCAGTCATCAGTGGGATAAGGCACACCTGCCTTGTCAAAAAGGTCCTTGTTATAATACACTGCATGAGGCTCAAATCCAAAAGGCATAACGTATAATCTGCTGCCCCTGCTGAATATTTCTATTGTCCTGGGATAAAAGTCCGTTAAATTCAACTCGTTATCCTGCTTTACATACGGCATCAGGTCCTCTAATACATTTCTTTCTACAAAAAAAGCCATATCAAATCCGGAACCTACTTCTATAATATCCGGGGCAGTTCCGCCGGCCATCTGGGTCAATATTTTTTCCCTATAACCCTGAAAAGGAGCATGCTCTAACTTGATTCTTATCTCAGGATGTTCTTTTTCAAATTCTTTTAATGTTTCTGTCTTTGCCTGTATTTCCTGGACATCACCCCAGAAAGCGATACGGATTTCCGTTGCGATTTTTTCCGTTTTAGCGCACCCTGCCGCTAAAAACAAAACGAAAGGCAAAATCAGGAATATACCGGATTGCATTTTTTTATTTTTTGACGCGATAAACCTATTCATATTTAACGACATTACCTTATATTTATTAAGGCAAAGTTTGCCCTGATAAATGCCGGGGAATCCGCCGTATCTCCTTCTATATCTATGCCCTTAATAATAAGATTATCTCTTATTTTTTCTGTTTCAGGGGTTATCTCTTTTATATTTTCGTAACCTTTTACTATTTTCCCGGAGATATTCTTTCCTATGCCTTCGCTCAAGCCTGCCTCTTTTACATTAATAATTATGTCCCCCTGCCACCTGTCCGGCCCATGATTCATTATAAAGATAGTTGCCTCTTTATCCCCTTTTCTACTTAAGAGGAATTCCACATTATCATTCTTGGGAGATATTTCTACGGGAATATCCTTATATCTGCATACCTTATCAATAATATCTTCAACAAACTTACTTCTCTCAAAAGGTTTGCCTTTCTCTCCCGAAATCATGGATAGGGTAGGAGAAGTAAAGAAAATGATATAGCCTTTGCCATATTTATTATAGAGAAGGATAGGGATACCCCGGGAATCCCGTGCAATTACTTTTGCTTCTACAGGAGTGACTTTATATACCCAAGGGTTTTCTTTTTCTCCTCTATAGAACTCCCTTATGGGAGCAATGGAGTATCTTTTCTTATCTATCCTAAAAGGGGTTTCCTCGGTTACTTCTATATAATCTTTGATTTCCATTTTATCTGGAAAGGCTTTTGTACCTATAAAATTTTCTGAATTATCTAAATTAAGTTCATCCTTAACACCTTTAAGTTGGTCAATAGAGAGAAGAACTACTCCTCCGTCCCTAACATATTTCATTAAGTCATTGATAAAATCTGCCCTTACGGAATCCATCCGGTTATATCCAAAGAAAATGATAGAGTTATATCTCTCCATATCTTCTAATTTCATCCCGGGATAAATGATATCCACTGCTCCATAAGGAGTGCCTGTCCAGAGCATCTTAGTTAGTGCCGCATTATCAGAAAAATCAGGATAGAAAAGGCTAAGATAAACATAATCCATATCTTCTTTACCATAGGGATGGTGACCTAATC
>JACQRL010000400.1 GCA_016206485.1 Planctomycetota bacterium
CATAGTAACCATCAACAAGCAGTCTGGTAACAGCACCACTTGCTATTTCCACCAACGAAACAACTTCATACGACTTCCAAACTGTGTGGTTCGCCTCCATTACCCAGACCTCAACGACACTTACATCTGAACCAGTAAGTAGGGTAATATCAGCAGTAGCAGCCTGAGTTATTGGAGTCAAACTAACCATTAAAGCCGCTGCAATTACTAAAAACCATAACTTTTTCACAATAATCACCTCTCCTTTCCTTAACTTTTCCTTTCCCTAACTTTGCTCAGTCATGCTACCATTAGCATGACTGCCCTATTATATCAAAAGACTAACCTTGTTTCAAGGAATTAAATTCCCTGCTTCTTGTTAATCCACCTCCTTCCTCGGCTTAGATTTGCCTTATAATGGCCTATAATAAATCCAATTTATCCTTTACCTCACCAAATGCCAATCAAAGGTAACACTATTACCATTCCCAGGATATGCCTCTACATATACAGTAAAACCTGTTAGGGATTTTGTAACAGAAGTCACTCTATTACTCCCACTTCTTGGATTCCCACTTTGTGACACCGGCGTTACAGAAAGACGGTAATTAGTGTTTGTTTCATTACCAGCAGAACCACTGCCGCCACCAAAGTTGACAGTACCAGAAGTGGCTGTGTTAGAAATAGTGACGGTGCCACAAAAGTTGTTAACACCAACATTTCCGTATCCCGAGATACCTCTAACACCTCGCAATTCTCCACCTAAATTTGCACTTAGTTCTAACAAATATCTGGCAGTAGTCGGAACATTAGTCCATGTTACAGTTGGGGTCCTTCTACCTCCAATTACTACACCCAGACAGTCGTGTAACTCCAGTACCTTATTACTATCTGGTACACCGTCTGTAAAAAACCCAATGATTGTCATACTATTTACATTATCGTATCTAGCGCCTGTCGATGCATTTTCAACTATATCTAACTCAGAAATTGTATCAACGGCATCTTTCACATCAATGCCCGTTCCAGTAGCCAGTGGTCCAGAGATAGTATTCAGCCTGGTTAGAAGTGAGGTTGCATTACCTATTGTGGGATGTTTTACAACCTTGATTCCGGCGGTATATGTGCTAGGTTGCTGTAGATAGACATGTTCTATAATGGTCTGCGAGCCTCCTTCCATAGAGATACCTATGCCACCAAAATTAGATATTTGAAGTCTATTATAGTAGTGTCTACGCGGGTAATTTGTTACGTTAATACAAGTATTAGTGTTACCTGCCGTCCAGTTCTCAACATTAAAATCCCTCAAGACAAGTGCATCGCTACTATCCACATTTAAGAAATTCGTTCCGTAAATATCAAACCTGGTTAAACTCCATCCAGCACCTGCCAAAGTCATATTGTGCCTACCAGTTATTGTTAATGGACTGTTTAATCTGTAAGTACCTGGTGGGAAATAAATTGTGCCGCCGTTTCCCATACTATCAATCACACCCTGAATTATCGGTTGATCATTAATTATACCATTACCCACTGCACCGAGAGCTTTTACATTTCCCGATAAGTCTCTAAACGGACCTGCCTCCATATCCTGCGTCCCTTTTTTCTCTATATAATTGTCTACAGTTGTACCACCATGAACGTAGTTGACGAAACTTGTGATAATCCCTCCTGAGACAGTAAATATAGCGTCTGTGTACCATTGCCTATTCTTTGATTGTACTACGTAAATGTAATTAGCATCAACAAGGTTCCTTACAATAGTATATCCCTCTCCGTAAGCGATTTCCTGCAATATGCCATCTTTCCATATCTCAACAGATGATACATCTTCAGTAGTATACATAGAAATATTAGCAGATTGAACCGTTGTAGCCATATTAATTATCATTAAAAATACCGCAATTACTAAAAACCCTAACTTTTTCACAATAATCACCTCTCCTTTCCCTATATTTGCTTCAATAGATTAATCTGCTTATGCAGCTGACTGTACTATCCGACGATACGTTTTTTGAGTTCACCGACGAGCAAGGTCAGTCAAGTGCATAAGTAGGCAGATCAAATTCCTGCTTCTTGCCAATCCACCTCCTTTCTAATCTTTTGTTGCCGCCACTCTTATGATGACCCACATCTTATTAATGATCCATTTTATGCTCCACAAGTTTCTTTAATAAGCAATATGTCCCGTTAAACAAAGCGGTTAACTACTTTGACATACTGCCTTATAGACATTCTATCAGATTTTTCTGTGATAGCCTGAATACAGTGTTTCAAACCAACCTGCACATGTTCACGCATTTGGTTTTCGGCTTTTTGCAAATCTCTACTCGCAATTGCTTCAACTATCTTCTTGTGCCAATCAGGATACCCCTTACACCACCCAATATCAATCAGCATCGCATTTATCCAGAAGACATTAAAAAGATTGAGCCTTTCTATCTCATACACAAGTTCTTCACAATGAGTTACCTTCGCAATTGCAACATGAAAATCATAATGTTCTCTTACAAATTCCTGCCTTGATGGATTATCTGATTCTTCCATTCCATCTACTCGGTTGGCACGTTGAAATAGATATTCAATCTCCGTTTCAGTTGCCACCTGTGATGCCAAACGTGCCGCCATACACTCCATTGCCTCCCTAATCACAAATTTCTCTTTAAGCATCTTCTCATCTACAATTTTTACCTTTGCACCCCACTTGGGAATAATTTCTATCATTCCATCTTTTTCCAAACGTTGCAATACCTCTCTTAATGTAATAGTAGCAATACCCAATTGTTGCGCCAAGGGACGCTGTCTTAAATATTCTCCCATTTGATACTTACCTGTAAGGACATGCTTTCGCAATTCTTCATATGCTTGTTCTGCTAACGTCATCATCATAAAAACCTTTCACCAACTTTTATAAAAATCAAAGTATTAAATCTCCACTATAATTTAACAGATAAATTATAGCATGCAAAAACACTTATCTTTCTTCTTCCGATCCAAATCTTTCCTTTATCCCGGTTTGCCTGCTACTTTTTATGCGGACATGGATCTGTCCTTGGG
>JACQRL010000034.1 GCA_016206485.1 Planctomycetota bacterium
AGCATCTGAAACATCTATAATCTGTTGAAAACCTATGAATAAAATCTATTGATGAATCAGTGCATCTAACGTAAGCTATGGTAATCAATATAATTGTGTTTAATTAAATGGAGGATATGAATGAGTAAATTATCAAGGTATATAACAAAAATCGCACTAGTTATCGCTTTTGCATCTGCATCGTGCGCGCCGTCAATAAGAGAAGATCTGAAAAATCAGATTGACAATACAATAGGCAAATATTCAGTCAAAACCAATACATATGAAGGCACAGGAAAAATAAGTGTTAAACCCTGGAAAGTCGGACAATGGGTAAAGATAAAGGGAACCGATAAAGAAGGAAATAATTACATCTCAACAGTAAGCGTAACCCGCAAGGATGGATCGGCATTCTGGCTGGAGATTTCGACAATTACATATTTTAATAAAAGCGACAGCGCAATACTTATCGATTTTGTAGACTACAGCGACCCCAGCAAAACAAACATAATTAAGATGAAGATGCGTGATGAAAACGGCAAGATTACAGATTTTGAAGGAGACCAGCTGAAACTAATGGGAGGGTATCAGTCAATAGCCCAGACACTTCAAAATTCCGTTAAAGAAGGAAATTCGGAGACAGTCACTGTCCCGGCAGGCACATTCAAAAATTCCAAAAAAGTTAATATAAGCATGCAGACGCAGGCAGGAGTAATCCCCATATCATCAGAAGCGAGCGTTTGGTACCATTCAGCAGTACCGATCTACGGGTGGGTGAAATCTATCTCAACCGGCTCAGCTCTCTGGACAAACACCGCAACAACAGAAGAAATACTCGACTTCGGCGAAGATGGCGCCAAAAGCGCTTTTTTTTAAGTGACGTCCCACGATTTTCTCCACAGATTTCTCAGATTAAGGAGTTTGATGACACAGATACGAGAGTCAGGCAAAATATTTTTAATCAATGATCTACTTGAATTTTGCGAAAGATCAACTTAATTAGTGAACTTTTATTTCCACTGAGACTCAGAGTATCTGCTGAGTTACAGAGAAACAAAAAAATATTCCTTACAAAAGCTCAAAAAACGGGGACACCTCAGTCTGCTAAACGCTCAGAGCCCATGGTCTGACCAGCAATATACCGAGAATTATTACAGCTAACGTTATAACCAGAATAAATCTGCCTAGCCACAGCATCGTTTTAAAATAGAGCCGAGATTCCTTTGACTCAGGATCTGTCTGCCACAAATGTTTGAACTTCGCCCCTATTATGAAATCATGAACATAGCACAATACAATAAGCACTGAGACAGTAATAAGTTTTATCACCAAAATAGTTCCAAACTCTCCCATAAACAAAACGTTCACGAATTCTTCCCACTCAAAACCTCTGTATTTATAGTAAATATTGAATACCCCTGATAAAACGAGCAGAACAATGGAAATCCAGACTATCCTCCCAAACTTCCCGTTCATCTGGCTTCCAAGATCCCTGATTTTCTGGCTGTACCCTTCTCTTCTGAACACAGGCATAGTTACCATAACCAGAAAAAGCATTCCTCCTACCCAGACAACCGCGCACAAAATATGCACAAAAACAGATAGCAGATACAGATGGTTCATGAAATTGCATTGTACTAAAATTGGTCTCATATATGAGTTTTATACACAGATGCCCACGATTAAATTTTGATTTCACAGATAATTCGCAACTAGAAAATTCCTTAGTTCTTCTGATTTTATAGAATTAAATTGTGACAGTCGAATCGTTAGTTCCATTATTCAAACCAAAATCTGTTGTTGTTGTAGGGGCATCAAGAGATCCTAAAAGCATAGGTTACAGAGTTCTTGAAGCACTTGTAACAAATAGATTCAACGGACCCGTTTATCCCGTGAATCCAAATGCGGATTTTGTTGGGTCAATTAAAGCATTTAAATCAATAAGTGAAATCAAAGATCAGATTGATCTTGCAGTAATAACTGTCCCAAGTCAAACAGTAATCAGCGTTGCTGAAGAGTGCGCGAAGGCAGGAGTAAAAGCCCTCATCGTAATCTCAGCAGGATTTGCCGAGACCGGCGATGCGGGAAAACAGCTGCAGGATAAACTCACAGATATAGTCCGGAAAAATGGGATGAGAATGATCGGACCGAACTGCATGGGATTTCTTAACACAGATCCGCAGATACAATTGAACGCTTCTTTCTCTCCCATATTCCCGCCATTTGGAAATATTGCAATGAGCTCCCAAAGCGGCGCGCTCGGTCTGGCAATCATCGCCCTTGCCAAAGAACTGAATATCGGACTTTCTTCCTTCGCCAGCGTCGGGAACAAAGCCGACATAAACGGAAATGACTTAATAGAATACTGCGAGCAGGACAAAAACACAGACGTAATACTTCTATACTTAGAATCATTTGGCGATCCCAGGAGATTTTCAAAGCTTGCAAGACGAGTCGGAAAAACAAAACCTATAGTCGCAGTCAAAGGCGGCAGAACAAGCTCAGGAAAAAGGGCTGCAGGTTCTCATACAGCAGCCTTATCATCGAACGACATCGTTGTTGACGCCCTGTTTCATCAGACAGGAGTTATCAGGGCAGACACCTTGGAAGAAATGTTCGACATCGCTGTCATCTTAAGCAATAAAAATCTCCCTAACGGAAAAAAAGTCGGGATCCTAACAAATGCAGGAGGTCCTGCAATACTTTGCGCAGACGCCTGCGATGCAGGGGGTCTCATTGTACCTGAACTTTCTGAACAAACGAAAACAAAACTCCGGGAATTTCTTCCGCCGGCAGCCAGCGTGACAAACCCCGTAGATATGATAGCGTCTGCCACATCAGACAACTATCACAAAGCTATCAAAATACTTGCTGCTGCTGAGGAGATCGACTCACTGGTAGTAATTTACATTCCTGTTGATACTTCAAACGATAAAGCTGTTCTGGAGTCTATATCAAAAGGAGTAAGTGAGGTAAGATCAGAGCAGAATATAAATAAACCTGTCCTTGCATGTCTTATGGCGAAAGGATCCAAAACATCACAGCGTTTTCTTAAAGCCGGTAAAATCCCGCTCTATACCTTCCCTGAAGGAGCAGGCAGGGCTCTGGTCAAAGTCACACAATATTCAGAATGGAAAAGAAAGCCGGCAGGAAATCTCACTGAACTGCTCAGTAAATCAGAAATAGAACAAGCCAAATTAATCTGCCAAAATGCCTCCAAAGAAAGAGGCAAAGGATGGCTTTCAGCAGGTGAAACTCATGAACTGCTTAAAGCCATAAAACTTCAGCTCCCTGTAGTTTCTATCGCTACAAATGAAAACGACGCAGTAAAAATAGCATCAAGAATCGGATTTCCCGTCGCCATGAAACTGGCATCGCACACTATAATCCACAAAACAGAGATCGGCGGAGTCGTACTTAATATCAGCTCCGAATCTCAAACTGTCGAATCATTCAACAAAATCAGAAACAAACTTTTAAAGGAAAACAGGCTCAATGAAATGGAAGGAGTCCTGATACAGCCAATGATAACCGGAGGAACCGAAGTAATGGTCGGAGTTACTGAAGAATCGCTTTTTGGTCCTGTGATTGCGTTCGGACTCGGAGGCATCCACGTTGAGATACTAAAAGATATTTCTTTCAGAGTCACCCCCATTTCTGATCTTGACGCGAAAGAAATGATAGAAACAATCAGAGGCAGCAAACTGTTGAAAGGATACAGAGGACATCCTCCCGCGGACATTGATGCGCTTGCGGAACTGCTCCTGAGGATTTCAAATCTTGTTCAGGCAGTTCCGGAGATCAAACAATTAGACCTGAACCCGGTATTCGCGCTCGAACCCGGAAAAGGATACAGGATAGCTGATGCGCGGATCTACCAATCATGAATCGTAGAGCGTAGATCGTGGATCGTAGAACATAGATCACAGAAGGTAAATTACGACCCGAATCACTAGGTACAATTTTGCATTTCAAATGCAAGATTGTATAATCAATTATTATGGCTCCTGATCTATACATACGAAGGTCTATAGAGCGCGCAATCCTGAAAGCGGCCGGAGAGTTTCCTGCTCTGATGCTTACCGGACCCAGACAATCCGGCAAAACAACCGTGTTAAAGCGCCTTTTTGGCAGAAGTCACCGTTACATCTCGCTTGAACTTCCCGACATATATAATTCAGCTTTATCGGATCCGCGCGGGTTTCTTGCGCTCTATCCTCCCCCTATCATCATGGATGAAATACAATATGCGCCAGGTTTGCTTCAATACATAAAGGAGCGGATAGATTCAGACAGGAGAAAAAAGGGGCAGTATCTCCTCACAGGATCACAAAATCTCCTCCTTTCAGAAAAAATAACGGAATCACTTGCCGGCCGGACTGCTGTCCTCAAACTCCTGTCTTTGAGCCGCAGAGAAATCGGAAGAAACCCCGATAAACCATTTCCTTGGGAATCAGACAGGTCTCGCGACAAAGAAAAAATCATATCTGATCCGCTCAAACTATGGGCGCAGATATTAAGGGGAGGGTTTCCGGAGCTGGTCTCTGAGCCTCAGAGAGATCAGAGTATGTGGTTCTCAGCTTATACACATACATACTTGGAACGGGACGTAAGATTCATAAGGCAAGTAGGAGATCTGATAGCGTTTCAAAACTTTCTAAAAACGATTGTTTCGAGAAATGCTCAACTGCTCAATCTGAGCCAGATCTCGCGAGACCTGGGAATTTCAGTAAACACCGCCAAGAATTGGCTCTCTGTCCTCGAAGCAACCTATCAGGTTTTTATCTTAAGGCCATATCATTCAAATATCGGGAAAAGGCTCGTGAAAATGCCAAAGATTTATATTACTGACACAGGACTTCTTTGCCACATGGCCGGACTTAGAACTGCTGAACACGCGCTGGCAGGCGCAATGGGCGGCTCAATATTCGAAACAGCAGTTTTACTGGAAATCATCAAGGGATACATGAACAGAGGAATCGAGCCTCCCATTTATTTCTGGAGAACATCCACAGGAGAAGAAGTTGATTTACTAATTGACGAGGGGGGAAAATTAATCCCCATCGAAGTTAAGCTTTCATCTACTCCTAATCCGGCCATGGCAAAAGGCATTGAGATTTTCCAGAGGACTGTTAAGAAAAAAACCGGGAAAGGATATGTTGTCCATTCCGGAGAAAGCGTGCTTCCGCTTGGCGTCAGTGTCACCGCCATTCCATTCGCAAAATTATAAAAAGTGGAATTCAAGGGTTCCAAACCTGGTTTCGCGTATTAATTTATAATAAAATCGGAGGATAAAATATGGCCACACGATCACGTACATAT
>JACQRL010000424.1 GCA_016206485.1 Planctomycetota bacterium
GTATAACCTTGCCTGTGAACAGACTGGATACAGGGTTTTTAAATCCCTTTTTCATAAATCCCATTGTTATTGTGTAATCAGCCTCGATTGCAAGGGGATTGGGAATCCCAGTATCCGGATTAAGCCCAGATGGAATATCTACTGAGATTACATTCAACAACAAATTTCTGCTCATATCATTAATAAAATCAATAGTCACGCAATCTGAAAGAGAAAGTTTTCTTGATAACCCAATACCATAGATTGCATCAATAACGATACTATTCTGCCTGGCTTTCATAAGAAGCTTAAGATTCGTTGAATATTTAATTTTCTTTAGTGTGCGGAGAATATTCAAATTCATTAAAATTGGCGATTCTTTTTTCAGCAGAACATTCTCAAACAATCTGATTACAGTTACTCCATAGCCTAAGTAATAAAGATGCCTTGCAATAACAAGTCCATCCCCGCCGTTGTTGCCACGCCCTATTAAACAGTAAACTTCACATTTTTTATATCTATGCGAAATAAAATCGGCAACAGACTTTCCAGCTGATTCCATGAGAATCAAAGGGGATATATTATGGATTATAGTCGCCTTTTTATCGATATTGAGAATATCTGCGGATTTTAAATATTTATTGCTTTTTTTTTCTTTCATACCACTGAAGCCACTGTTTCTCAGTTTCGTATGTCAAACCAGTAACTCTCTTCAGTGAAACTGCAACGTAGTCTTTGTAAATAGGATGACTCATATACGATATTAGAATGTCTATACAATCACTTAACTTTAACATTCCGATTGTGTTTATAATCTGAATACGACAAGATGTATCGGCATCATTAATTATAGAAGCACGAAGTATTTCAGAAACTTTTTCACGGTAAAATGAATACTTACTCAGAGTATAATATGCTGCTTCGTGTAAGGAATCATTATTACTTCTGATTGAAGCTATAATCAGCTCGAGCCCTTTGATAGGATCCTGTAATTCGCCAAACGCTAATAAGCATGCTTTTTTGACATGTATATTTGAAGAAGATTCAAAAATATTGCAGATTCTTTTAATCCCGTTTTTACCTGATGAAACTATGCACGCCATGGACTGTATTAGTTCATCTCGTACAACATAAAGTTCCTTATTAGGGATTTTCTTTATTAGTTCATCTATGTATTCGTTTAACATTGGGACTGATATATTCCTGATTTTTAGGAGGTAAAAACGAATTTCACTCCAGTATGATAAGGTATGCTGTCTTCCAATTAACATTATAAGGGTACCGGCTAAAACTAATTCGCCTTTTTCTCCAAATTCAATGAGTATTTGAAATGCATTCTTCCAGGATTCAGGATCATAAGATTGAGAGAATACTAGAGATGATCTCTTTATTTTTGAAGAATCAACTAATTGTTTTCTAGCTGACTCCCCATCTTTTGATAGTTCTAAAGCTTTTTCAAAGTATGGTTTATCTTCTTCTGGGATCCTTAATTTCAAGGAACTAATAATTTCCTTTGCGACTACCCAATTTTCTTGTTTCTGGCTTTCGAACAAACTTAAAGCATTAAGATAGTTTGTATAAACTTCAATGTTTCTACTGTATTGTTCGTCTAGTTCCTCTATTGAGACTTTATATACAGGGGTATTCGTTGTACAAGCCAGACTTATAATAACTACACAAAAGACTGTACTGAACTTCACGGATATATTCTGTAAAGTAGACGAGGAAATGGGATACATTCTCTTACATGTTTGATTCCTGATATCCATGATAAAGTTCTTTCAAGTCCCATACCAAAACCACCGTGAGATGCGCTTCCATACTTACGAAGATCGAGATACCATTTAAACGAATCTAATGGCAGTTTGTGATCAAGTATCCTTTGTTTAAGCAGATCGTAATCATCAATTCTTTGACTACCTCCGATAAGCTCACCAAAACCTTCTGGGGCAATCACATCAACACAAAGTGCTAAATTATTATCAGCAGGATCAGGTTTCATATAAAAAGCCTTTATATTAGAAGGATATCTTGTAACAAAAACCGGTTTATTGAATTCTTTGACCAGAGCTTCTTCCTGAGGCGCGCCAAAATCTTCTCCGTATTGAATTTGCTCCCCGTTTTTTTTGATGATTTCAACCGCTTCCTTATAACTGATAATGGGAAATGGTCTTTTTATCTGATCTAACTTACTTAAGTCTCTCTCCAAGATCTTTAATTCTGGGACACAATTTGAATAAGTTGTCTGAACAATTTCTTCTATGTAATCCTGAATAAAATCAAGCAACTTGTCAAAAGTTATGAATGATATTTCTGGTTCGATCATCCAGAATTCTGTTAGATGTTTTCTAGTTTTGGATTTTTCAGCCCTGAAAGTTGGACCAAAGCAGTAAACTTTTCCTAGTGCCATACAAGCTGCTTCTATATAGAGTTGCCCGCTTTGCGATAAAAATGCTTCGTCATCGAAGTAATCGACTTTAAACAACGTCGTCGTCCCTTCACACGCGGCGGGAGTTAAAATTGGGGAATCAACACAGACAAAATTTCTTTTCTGGAAAAACGTACGGATTGCATATATTAGTTGCGACCTTACTCTCAACAAAGCTACCTGTTTACGTGATCTTAACCATAAATGCCTTTGTTCCATTAAGAAATTGACTTCTGGTACAACATCCTGTATTTGTATTGGGAAATCCTCTGAGTTAAGGTGCAATATTTCAATGCTATCAAGGTCAATCTCAACCCCTTCAGGAGCTCTTTTTTCTTCACGTACTTTTCCTTCTATGACGCACGATGATTCACGCGTTATTTTTTTACATCGGTCAAAAATTTCCTGAGTTACATTATCCTTAAAAACAACAACCTGAATAATTCCAGTCCCATCTCTGAACTGCAGAAAAATCAGTTTTCCTTTCTCTCTTTTACTGTATAGCCAGCCGCTTAATTTTATTCTTTGCGAAATAAAATCTTTCAAATTCGTAATTGATTGTTGCATATGAACATACTAATACAGAGATCTATTTTGGCAAATTTCTGGATATTGGGAGAGTATATATACTAGTTTTTATGGAAACGGATCTTGCCTCTGATGATTTTTGCTGTTACTTTGTCACCTGGTTTCAATCCACGCTCAATTATTCTGTCACTTAATGGGTTGAGTACGAATTCATCGACTGTTCTACGAAGCTCTCTTGCGCCATACTCAGCACTATATCCCATTTGCGCAAGATAATCTGGGATGTCACTTGTGTATCTAAATTCTATAGGTATTCTGGAAGTATAGACAATTATTTCATTTAAAAATTTACCAACAATTTTTGAGCAATCAGTAATAGTGAGATTTTTAAAAACAATTATATCATTTATTCTGTTTATGAATTCTGGCCTGAATTTATTTTTGAGTGATTCTTTAGTTATATCGGTGATTGTTTGAGAGTTAAGGTCTTCTTTTACAAATCCAATTCTTTTCTGAAGGGCATCTATTTCAGAGATTCCAAGATTACTGGTTAAGATAATTATTGCTTTTGTGAAATCTAGAATTCTTCCTTTACTATCTTGTACATATCCATCGTCCATAACTTGGAGCAATAAATTATGTATATTTTCATTTGCCTTTTCTATTTCATCAA
>JACQRL010000425.1 GCA_016206485.1 Planctomycetota bacterium
ACAAATAGAGAACGGTATTTAGAGACTATTCGTTTTGGAAAACCTGACAGGATTCCATATGCATTTAGCCACCCCAGGGAATCAACAATGTCTGCATGGTATTACCAGGGTTTAAAACACGGGGTTGATTTGAAGCAGGTTATGGGGTATGACCACTGGGAATTTGTGCCTGTGGACTTGTTGCCTTTACCACGTTTTGAGCAGATAACATTAGAAGAAGATGAAGATAAAAAGATTTGGATAGATGAGTTAGGGACAAAACGCATTGACCATAAAAATCCAGCTACCCCTGGATTTGTTACCCGCTCATGGCTTGAGTTTCCTGTGAAGAATAGGTCAGACTTTGAAAAGATGAAGAGACGTTACCAACCTGACACTAAAGGCCGTTTCCTAGATAATTGGCCAGATTATGTAACCAGCCATAAGGATAGGTGCTATGTACTCCAATTAACTGTTTATGGGCCATTCTGGAGAGTCCGTGACTGGGTAGGTTTTGAAAATATTTGTATGTTATGTGCTACTGACCCTGTTTTTGTCCATGATATGATGGAATATGTGATTGATTTTACTATCGAGACCCTTAAAGGTAAGATTTCAGAATTGGCAGTTGATTTTGTCTTTATCAGTGAAGATATGGCATATAAGACTGCATCTATGATTTCTCCACAAATGGTTAGAGAACTTATGGTGACGGGTTACCAGAGGCTGATGAATTTCTTACATTCCCATAATGTGCAAAGCGTCATTATGGACTGTGATGGACATGTTGAGGAACTTATTCCCATCTGGATTGAATTAGGTATTAATGGTACCTGGCCAGTGGAAATAGCTGCACATAATGACCCGATTACCTATCGTAAGAAATACGGTAAGAAGTTTGCTCTTTTGGGCACTATAGACAAACGAGAACTCAGATTTGATTTTGCACATGTCAAACAAGAGGTGATGAGTAAAGTTCCCTATCTTGTTGAGCAAGGAGGCTATATTCCTGGTGTAGACCATGGTGTGCCACCAGATGTACCCATACGCAATTTTTTATACATGGCAGAATTAATTAAGGCTATTGCTGAGGGACGTGATGTTGATAAAGTAAATATCGACCCATATAAGGATATCCTTGGTCCGATAAAACAGGAATGGAGTATGGAACTGGCTAAGAGAATTGTGATGCAGGATGCCATGGAAGGATAAATTATTATACCTCAAAGTGAAATACTTCTTGATACCAGACGTAAAAGTGGACACTCTGTGCCTGGATCGGTTTTGGAAAATAATTTGACTTTTGGGAAAAGTTGTACTATATTTTAAAATAGAAGAGGGCATTTAACCTCAAAGGAGAAGTAGATTAATATCAAAAATGAATGAGAAAGAGATTCTTTTTGACCATAGCAGATTAACTACATTAATGGATAAAGGAGGACTTGATCTAATCCTTGCTTCCCGTCGACAAAATGTTGCTTACTTAAGCGGAATGACAGAAATAATTTATTGGGAATATCCTAATGTTACACACATTCTTGAAATACAAGAGGATGGTTGTGAATCAGCGGATTATTTTGTCGGGATAGCAAAAAACGACAGTATTACTCCATTCGCAGTAGTCCACCAAAGTAGAGTTTATTCCTGGCAAAATAGTTGGATTTCGGATGTTCAACCCTGGTGTAATGGTTTAAAACTGAAGGCAACAGATATGATTGTTGAATCAATTACAAAGAGAGGACTTACAGAAGCGACTATTGGTATAGAAATGAATCACATTCCGTCTAATCATTTAGCAGAACTAAAAGAACGGCTCCCTAAGGTGAAATTTAAAGTGGCTGATACAATATTCTGGAAGATGAGAATGGTAAAGACCAAGACTGAATTATTTAGACAAAGGAAGGCGTATGAGATAGCAGAAAATATTTATACCGAATTAATGAAAGAATTACACGATGGCATGACAGTGAGTAAGGTGCGTGAGTTGGAAATGGCTGTTGCGATAAAGTTCAATTGTCCTCCGCTTCATTTTGGTTATGTGAAGCCAGTTTATAATCCATATGGCGGGATAGTGTCTCCATATTTTAACTATCAAGACAACACTGAAGTTCATAACCAGACTCGCCTGCGGCAAGGAGACCTTATTCTTTCTGACATTGGATTAGTATTTTGTGGATATACCACAGATTTTGGACGGATGATTTCTATCGGTAAGGCAGATGCTAAGACTAAGAATGCTTACCAGATAATTCTTGAGGCAAGAAAGGTTCTTGAAGATGCTGTAAGACCTGGCAGAAAGATTTCAGAAGTATATACCTCTGGTGCAAAATACTTAGCCGAGCACGGCATTCACAATATTCCTTATCTTGGTCATAGTATTGGCATGGAATGTCATGAACTGCCCAGCATAGTTGAACACGACCATACGGTAATAGAAGGGGGAATGACGTTGGTGTTGGAACTTTGTCCTGAGGTAGACGGAATCTGGTTTCTGCTTGAGAATGCAGGTGTAGTGACTGGAGATGGGTGGCAGAGCCTGACAGAACTTACTGTAGATATTATGGAGACGGGCACACAATAGATGAAAGAGAATGTATCACATGGGATTATGGAATTGCCGAGAGTAGGCTCACGTATAATTGATGGTGAGATTGAAAAGTTATGCAACTCAGGACATGAAGTTTTACCGCTTAGAGGCTATCCATATCGTTCATTACCAGAACATATTTTAGAAATGGTAAAGAGTGCGTTAAAAAAGATTGAACATTCCCCATCCCAGGGACTTTGGGAACTCAGGGAATCAATTAGCAGTCGTTTGACAGAAGAATTAAAGATAACTGTGAATCCCAGTGAGATTATAGTGACTAATGGTGCGATGGATGCACTTAACATTGTTTTTAATGTATTACTGGATGTAGATGATGAGGTCATTATATTTTCACCCTGTTTTTTCTTTGAAGGGATTATCAGAATGGCTGGTGGTAAAATAAAGTATATAAAACTGGATGAGAATGATAAGTATGCCCTGGATATTAATAAATTAGAATCATCTATAACCCCAAAAGTAAAGGCAATACTTGTAACCACACCCAATAATCCCACAGGGCATGTAGCAACAAGAGAGGAGTTAGAGACAATCTCTGAAATTGCGAAAAGATTCAACATTTGGGTTATATCTGATGAATCTTATGACCGTTTTATCTATGATGGATATAAACATCATAGTATTCTCTCAATACAGGGTGCGAGAGAACGAACGGTGCTGGTGAGGAGTTTCACTAAAAGTTTTTGTATGGCTGACTGGCGGGTAGGATATATTGTATGTCCTTTAGAAATAGTAGAATCTTGTATAAAAGTTCTAGAATGGAGAATTCTATACAATAACTTCCTTTCTCAAAAGGTAGCAGCGATTGTATTGCAAAATTCTGAGGATTGGATAAGTGATACGATAAAAGGATTTCATATCAACAGGGATTTGATGTTTAACGGAATTAAGAGTATAGAACAGATACATGCTGTTAAGCCCATGGGCGGACCGTTCTTCTTTGTCAATATTGAGAAACTTAGCATACCGTGTGAAATATTTTCACGGGTTTTACTTTATGAATATGGAATACCTACTACACCTGGTTGCTGGCATCAGGAATGTAATCATTTTCGTATTGCTTTTGGAGGGGAGAAAGAAAATATATATAAAGCAGTTGAAAGAATTAAAAAAGCTGTCAAG
>JACQRL010000405.1 GCA_016206485.1 Planctomycetota bacterium
CATGACAACTACGAATTTTTTAGCAGATCAACCATCTGTTAAATCACATTTTATCAGGGGCTGAAATCCCAAGTATATCAAAACAGTTTTTTAGAACAATTTGAACAGCTTTTAACAGTTTCAATCTTGCTTCCCTTGCATTAACATCGTCACATAATACAGCCAGGCTCCGATCCTTATCTGCTTTCTGATAATAGCTTTGAAAGCTTCTTGCAACATCCATCGTGTAACTCACAATGGGAGTCGGATCTAATTCCTTTGCGGATATTTCTACAAAGTTTGGGAATCTCACAAGCAATCTGAGTAAATCGCGTTCATCCTGATTTAACCTTGCGAAATCCAAATCCTCACCGGAATGCTTAATATCCAGTTCTTTGGCTTTTTTGAAAATACTGTTAATTCGTGCATACGCATACTGGACATAATATACAGGGTTCTCCATTGATTTCTTGATCGCAAGATCCAGATCAAAATCAAGATGTGTTTCAGGTTTTCGCATACTGAAAAAATAACGGACAACATCGCGGGGAATATCATCAAGAAGCTCATCCAGTGTTATGAACGTGGCATTCCTTTTAGACATCTTAACCTCTTTACCCCCTGAGATCACCCTACAATGCTGGATGATAAGAACTTTAAATCTGTCCTTGTCATAGCCGGCAAACTGCAGGAACGAGGAAACATCTTTTATATGAGAGTGATGATCTGGTCCCCATATATCAATCAGCAGATCAAAATCGCGTTTAAATTTATCCAGATGGTAAGCATAGTCACTAACTCTGTAAGGAAATAACCCATCACTTTTTCTGATGACTCTATCCTGATCATCTCCATATGAGGTTGACTTAGCCCATAAAGCGCCATCTTTCTCAAAAGCCATCCCTTTTGAACTGAGAAAACCGATAATTTCCTTGTCTTTTGATTCATTTTCCAATTGTTTCTGCGACGCATAATAATCCATTTTAATCCCTGCTTTAGATGCAGTTTGTTTGATCTGTTCCAATAATTTAGCCGCAGCGAATTCCTTGAACAATTTTAAATCCGGTTCTTTTAGATACTTATCCCCATATTGTTCCTTAAACTCTTTAGCAAGATCGATCAGATACTCTCCCTTATAACTATTCTCGCCAAGTTCTGCGTTAACACCGCAGATTTGCTGATATCTTACATAAAGCGATTTGCCTAACATTTCGATCTGGTTACCGCTGTCATTAATATAGTATTCGCGCTGAACATCATAACCTGCTTTTGTCAGCACGTTAGATACAACATCCCCGATTATCGCCTGTCTGCCATGGGCAATATGCAGAGGTCCCGTAGGATTTGCAGAAATAAACTCCATATTTATTCTAAACTTCTTTTTAGGGTGCGATCCATATATAGAATCCTCTTTGATTATTTTGCTGTAAATATCTTCGAGATAATTTTGTGAGTAAAAAATATTTATATACCCCTTCAGAACCTCAACTCTTCCGACAGCCTGATGATTCATTTGTTTTAATTCCTGGGCAACTTGCTGGGCGATGTTATTAGGATTATCTTTAAGTAATGAAGCAAGTTTAAACCCTATATCCGTGGATACATCTGCAAATTTCAGGTCGGTGTTGTATATAATATTGAACTCCGGAATCGGCTCAGTTAACCTGCTTGCAGCCTTACGAAGTAAGTCTTTCATATCAATTAAGATCTAAGAACAAATATCGATTATTTTCTCCTGCCTTTATATCTGACAAGAGGCGCGTCATACCAAAGTGATTCGAGATTGTAAAACTCCCTCTTCTCCTTTGTAAAACAGTGACAAGTTATAACGCTATAATCAAAAATCGCCCATTGATCTGAGCTCATATCTTTACTGAGCAAGGTAAAACCTTTTTCTTCCATATATTTGTCGATTTCAGCAAAAATCGCGTTAATTTGCTTATCTGCAACAACCGTACAAACAACAAAGTAATCGGTTAAATAATTGAGTTTTTTCATATCGAGAATAACAATATCTCTAGCCTTTTTTTCATAACATTTCTTTGCAATAGCATATGAGAGAATTCTGGAAGAGATTTTTCTTCTTTTCACTGTTGCAGGCTATACCACTGTATCAAATCTGTGGAACTATCCATTGTACAGACAACTCCCAATTGGTTATTTTCACTTGCACCATTGTAAATAATTCCAAGTATTTCATCAAATACTTTGTTATCGTGCAGGATTTCATCTCATTCGGCAGAATCAATCGTCTGTAATAATGCCAGAAGGACTCACCTGAACGGTTTTCAAAAGTTCCTGTATTAATTTCCTCTCGTTTTTCATTCTTTTTTCTGATTCAATCCTGTCCTTTATGAATGGCTGTGCCTGTTCAAATGTCATACTTCTTGATTCAATCTTGTCGTAAACCAACACAATATACAGGTTTAATCCGTCATCAAGCACCCCGGTAACATTCCCTCTATTTATCTTAAAGATTTCATCCATAATCCTGCTGTCAAAAAACTTTGAACTCTTCTCCATTTTATCAACCTTTACTTTAAGGATTTCTTCTTTGGTTATAACATTAACTTTTAAATCAGAATACAAAGTCGTCAAAAGCCAGAAATCGGTATGGTTTTCAATCTTTCTCAAGAGAGATCTGGCAAGACGCTGTTTTTCAATCTTTTCCTGTTCATTGGTATATCTTAAAGTGATATAAAGGACAGAAACAGTCGCGGGAGTATTAAATTCATTAATATGATCATCGTAGTATTTTTTTATTTCGCTGGGCGTTACAAATTCGTTGAAAACTGCCCCTGTAGGATCAAAAAGCCAGCTCCAATACTTATGTACCATAACTTTATCAAGAAGCAATTGAAGCTTTCTTTCAAGAATAAATTCATGCAGGGTTACTTTTCTAAATTTCAAATAATTATTAAAAGCTTCTTCATTATCAAATTTCTTCTGTACTCTCTGAATTTCGCGATCTATTTCTTCCTTTGTAACCTCTAGACTCAGTCTTTTCGCTTCGATGAGAAGCACCTTTTCTTTAACTTTATTTTTTAAATACCTGTTGATGCCTTTATCAGACAGCGGGACTTCGTTTTTATTCATCTCTAAAATAATGTCTGTTCTGGTTATAACTTCGTCGTTAATTCTGCATAAGATCTCTTCTGAAGAACCGCCGGTTAGTGAGAGAATCAAAAATAATTTAATCATTTATTTTCTATATCTTCAAGTTTAGGAAATTTATAGTTAATGGTAGGAAAACTTATAACTTTTTCAATTTTGGCCGTATTTGCTTGCCCGGGCAGAGGTTGCCCCTGTTGCTTTTTAAGCTCAACAACAAAAGTTTTAGACTTCAATGTTTTCCCGATTTTTGACTCTATTTCGATGTAAAAAGCATTTGAGAAAAAAGCTGACCTTTTCTTCAATTCTTCAACCAGCTGCTGATTATTCGGATCTGAAATATTTATACCGCCTTCCTGAAGCGCCGCGTCTATATCGGTGTCTTTTTCATAAAATTCCGGCACATTTTTGCCCTTATAATCCTGCGTCTTTTGTCTGAAATTGACAAGTGCGGTTTTAGCCGCCTCTGTCATATTTTCGTGCAATGAAAAGATGACATCTTCAGATGCTGTATTGAGATTGATCTTCCATCCATCCCGATTTTCAAACTCATCAGGTTTATCCTTTTTCTTTACCGGTATTGGCCATAATGTTATATACTCCACTAATCCCTTCTTTTCATCTGCTCCATACAGAATCTCTTCCGTGACTCCCTCAATATTTTTCAACTCATCAAAAATAAAAAAGTATCCGGTTTTATTTGTCATGTAATCGACAAATCTATCGACCTGCAAATTTATCAACTTATCTTTAAAAAGCTTAGTCAGTATTGAATGAACCGACTGATTAACCTTACCGTCCGCATCCAGCAAATAATTGATATTAATGTATCTGGCGCAATCTTTAATTTTTGCAGTCATTTGGGCGTTTTCATCCTTTCCTATAGAAATATCCTTTTTAATACCTTCTTCAATTGCCCACGGCTCGGCCATAAAATCCGCATCATTATCTATTCTTTCCTTATTACCGTCGAGTTCATTATCCAAAATTAAGTATTCCAACGCATAGTAATACATAGAATTAACGGAATAATCCATTTGAAGCCGTTTTAAATAACTCCCGGAAGCAACCTTATTAGATGCAGTTACAGTAGACAATTGGGCAATCAAAATAATAAGCAATGATAATAGGATAAAAGACAGTAATAATATAACTCCTCTTTTGTTCACCTGTTATTTATACCGATAATATACTATAATCGTTATATATGAATAAATGTTTTATAGTAGTATTAATCCTGCTTCAATCTTGTTCTTTTTTTAGAAGTATTAATCCTGATAAAGACAGGGACTTCACAACAGATCCGGTCGCAAACCCTATAGAAACGACTTTAGATAGCATTTTAAAAGATCCGGAAGGCTACATTGGAGTATCAGTAATTTTTGATGCCGTTTTTAATAAAGTACATGAAGATATATGGAGCCCTGTCCTCACAAAGTTCACACCAGAGCACTACATTTCTTTTTCGGTATGGCTCCCTACAGATGAGATCACACAAAAAAATACAGCAAACATAGTTGAAACATTATTTGTAAGAAAAACCAGCAAGCATATACAAGGCGTTTTCTATGCCGAAAGATATCAAAATGTCACGATAAAAGGGAAAGTCGCTAATGCTTTTAACAATCTGCCCTGGATCGAAGTTTATGAGATAGTATCATTCGGGAAAATGGCTAAAGTTGAACATAATACAGAATC
>JACQRL010000407.1 GCA_016206485.1 Planctomycetota bacterium
GGTTACAGCAGTTGACTTCGCTTCAAATGAGAGTAGTTATTCATCTCAAGTAAGTGCCAAGCCAATGAGTAATCCACCAACTGCCACAGCCAGTGCTACACCTACAAGTGGAACTGCACCATTGACAGTAAGTTTTACAGGGACTGGAACAGATGATGGCAGTATAACCAAATATGAGTGGGATTTTGATGGAAATGGAGTATATGACTGGTCATCTAATACAGGTGGAAATACAGTTAAGGCCTATTCCTCTGCCGGGACATACACAGCAACCTTAAGAGTAACAGATAATGATAACCTGACAGGGACAGCCTCAGTTACTATAACTGTAAGTTCACCACCTGTAGAGAAGAAATCCCCAACTGCTTCTATCTCAGCGTCATCTACAAGTGGCATTGCACCGCTTACAGTAACATTTACCTACAGTGGCACAGATACTGATGGAACTATACAGAAGCATGAGATGGATTTTGATGGAAATGGCACTTATGATTTTGTCTCAACAAGTTCTGGTAGCATCAGCTACATCTATGGACAGGGAGGTAGTTATACTGCTACTCTAAAAGTAACGGATAATGATGGATTAAGTGGGACTGCAAGTGTTACTATATCTGTATCCAATCCAACCAATACAAATCCACTCGTTGCCGATGCGAATTGCAGTCCTTCTTCAGTAACAGTAGGAGAAATAGTCACTTTAACCGGGTCAGCAATAGGAGGAAGTGGCAGTTACATAGCATATATCTGGGATTATGAAGGAGATGGAGAATATGACTGGGCATCAACAACAGGAACAACAACCCATGTCTATGACAAGCCGGGTTCATACTCACCCACAGTAATGGTAGTGGATAGTAACGGATTAACAGATACAGATTCTGTGGCACTTACAGTAAGTAGTCCGTCTAACCTAAAGGTCTGGATTTCAGTGCCGAAGAATGGAGATAGTATATGGGGGACAGATGTAACATTACATGCCAATACAGCCCCGGGGAATCTTACCAAGAGCGTGAAGTTTCAATATAAAGGTGTAACCACAGACTGGACAGACATAGGAAGCGAGATGTTCCCACCGCCGAATTCATTTTTTAGCACAACGTGGAATGTGACAGGATTAACTGAAGGTGACTATCAACTTCGTGCAGTAGGGAAAGATACAAGCGACAATACAGTCAACTCTGAAATCATCACAGTAACAGTAACTCAGACGAATCCAGATGTAAATGATGGTGTGGATAACAGTGGTAATCGGGAGAAGAAGCAGAAGATAGACAAAGATGAGACTACAGAATCAAGTATGGAGGACTACACATCAGTAGAGATACCATATGGAACTTTAACCCAGGATGCTACACTTACAGTAACAGCCCTTCCAGCGAATCCACAAAACACAACTGAGGGTGCAAATTCATCACTTGACAAATTCAGGAAGATAGAATTAGAAGGTAACCCAACGTTGGAGAAATCAGTGACAGTAACCATTCCATACGATGATACAGATAATAATGGTATAGTAGATGGGACGAATATACCAGAGAAAGACCTCAAACTCTGGTGGTATAACACAACAACAGGCAAGTGGGAGAAGATTTCTGATACAGAAGTAGACACGACCAATAAGCAGGTAAAGGCAAAAGTAGGACACTTAAGTGACTTTGCAATAGGTTCAGAGGATACTGCAGCGCCGTCAGCACCATCAGGATTGAGTGCAACAGCAGGAGATGGACAGGTAAGCCTAACATGGACGAACCCGGCTGATACAGATTTTGCAGGGGTAAAGGTAATCAGAAAGACAGGCGGGTATCCTGCAAGTGTAACAGACGGGACAGAGGTATATTCAGGGACAGGGACGAGCAAGACAGATACAGGATTAACCAATGGGACAGCCTGTTACTACACAATCTTTGCCTATGATGAAGTGCCGAACTATTCCACTGGTGCTCAGTCAAGTGCTACACCTCAAGGTTCGTCTGGTGGTGGAGGTGGTGGGGGCGGAGGCTGTTTTATAGCAACTGCTGCTTATGGAACACCAATGGCAAGTGATGTAGTCACATTGAGCCGATTCAGGGATACACATCTATTGACTAACCCGATTGGGAAGAGATTAGTGGCGTTCTATTACAGGATGAGCCCACCTATTGCAGACTTTATCGCAAGACATGAATACTTAAGGTCAATGGTGAGATTTATATTAAAGCCTGTGGTTGGGTTGGTAAATTAAGATAGGGGAAATATTGACTTAGAAAACTGAAAATTTTCAGGGATTTTGCCCCGCCGGGTTGGGATTATGAAAGGGATGATGACCCTGATATAGTTCATATGGAAAGGTGATAAAAAAATGAATGAAAAAGACAAGAATTATGCGAAGGAATATATCCTTGATACTTTCGGAGAAAATCAATGCATGAAGTGCGAACATTTTGACGACAGCACATGGCATTCTTGCAAGGCGTTCCCAGACCAGATACCGCTTGATATTTTTGGTGAAGTGCACGACCATAAGAAGCCATTCAAGGGCGACAACGGGATAAGGTTTGAGCCGAGAAAGAAAGAACTTATGTGGGGTAATTATGGTGGATGAGCAAGTAAGGAAAAGACGAGTCGGTAGAGGGCGAACACGTGTTCGTTTATAGGCAAAAATAGGCAACGCACAGAAACGATGTCTAATTTACTGAAAGCAGATAACTTGGCGATTAAACTAACAGGCAAAAAACTTGCCGAAATGGATATAATTGAAGACAACGCTTTGATAATCCTGAAGAACTTGGAGGACGGAGTCCTCCCTTATGAAGACTTGACGCCACAGATGAGGCAGGTCTGTGTGGATTATTTCAACCGGCAAGGTGAAATGAGCCAGGAAGAGATTGCGAACCGTCTGCATGTCTCGGTTAGGACAATTAGGTATGACCTTGAGGCAATAGAAAGAAATTACATGAACATGCTTACGGTTCTTGACTACAAGAGGATAATCGGCACGTTCCTCCACGAGGCTCGTAATCTTAGGCAGAAAGCAATGGCTAAAGAGGATTACCGCCTGGCATGGCAGATAGAGGTTAACATGATAGAGAAGTTTATGGAGCTCGGGTTCTTAAAGAAGCCACCGGAGGAGATGGGGGTTAAGGATGACAATTGGACCCAGTATATGACACCTGAAGAGGAACGGCAACTGGATGACATCATTTTCAAGGCGCTAGAGCGCCGCAACAGGAAGGAGATAAAGAGGCTGACCGGTAAGACGGAGGGCGAGTGGTTTAGTGAAAACGATGGTGGAAATAGTGAACATGAGACTAAACCTGATTTTCCAAATAAGTGACCTCTTAAAGACGAAAGCATTAGTTGAAGCTTAACCAGTGATTTTTAATTACAGGACGCACAATGAAAGACGCACAAGATAAACTCAAGCCACTAAAGGAAGTCAAAAATTGCCCTCTTGTTTGCCAATACAAAGGCACTACCAAATGCAGAAGAACATCCTGCCAGAAACTTGACCAGTATCTAAAAAATATCCCTTGTAATAGTTGTCCCAAATACGATAAAAAAATCTGTAAGGTAAACTGCCCGAGGGTTACCCAATGGAATGAGGTTTTTCACTGGCGGGAAAATACTGGCGATGATGGACTAATATGGGATTCATACCATAGATACCAGATTCCTGATTTACAAGAAGATGTCACGGTTAGCCCAGAAAACAAGGTCCCTAAAGATGTGCTTTTACAATTTAAGGAAAAGACCATCCCAGAAGCATTACCTCTTACGGAACAGAAAGAAGAAAAACCGCAGTATGAATATACAAGAAGAATCATTGGCAAGAAAAGGCAGGCATTTATAAAATTTAGCGTAATCCCAGATAAAAAAGAAAAGAAAATGGGTTACACCATTTTAACTAATGTGTATGAAGTGAATTTCAGACCTACAGATGGCAAAAGAATTAAGAAATTACCGGCTAATGCAAAAATTGTCTGTGAGGATAATTTGAAAAGAGGTTATAAGATAGACAGTCTTATAGACAAAGCAGCCGATAAGGTAGCAAAAACCCGCTCAATACCCTATGAGGATGCCCTGGATCTTGTCTATAAGACCAGTAGACCTTGTGAGAACCCTGCCTGTTTTTCAATGATACCACATCCAAAATTCAAAGTAGTAGATAAAAGAAGACAATTTTGTTGTGACGCCTGCCAAAAATCCTACCAGCGTAACAAAGTCTAACCACTGTTAAAACCTCAAAATTACCGTTTTGTCCGCTATCTCCCTATGATTTTACAATAATCCTTATCTATATTGGGAGGTTAATATGCCACGTTTATTCTACACGGCCGGAAAATTAGGAGCAGAAATGGGCATTTCTGCCAAGACAGTGATTCATTTTGAAAAAAGAGGATTGATTTCTCCTTCATTTCGGGACCACAATAACTGGCGTAGATACACCAACAGGCACAAAGCCGAGATGATTAGTTTGCTTACAGGGAGAATACCACGTGGGGGAGCGGAGGGGATTAAACAGGGAGAAGGTGCGTCGCCCTGCCCCCCCCGCTCTCAAACGGAGTAGGATTTCCAAAAGATAGTTTGGGAGGCTGCGATGGAAATTAAAGAATATCTGATACGAGAAGGTATTACATTCCGTGAAAGAGGGAACGAACTAATAACTCATTGCCTCTTTAATGGGTGCGATGATGGCAGTAGAGGCACCGAAGCCCATCTCTACTTTAACGCAGAAACGGGACAATACGAATGCAAGAAGTGCGGGGCTAAAGGTAACCTTATTACCCTCGCCAAGCACTTCGGGGACAACATTCCCAATCTAGGAAATTCCACGAACAAACAGCCAAAATCCAAGTTTGATGCAGAATTAGTTGAAACTTGTCATCAAGCACTCCCAACTCACATCCGCCAGTATTTGAATGCAAGAGGCATTATAGACACCGTTATAGATGAATACAAGTTAGGTTGGGGCAAATTTTACGGCAAGTGGTGGATTACTATACCCATAAAGGATATTTATGGGGCTTTTCGGTTTTTCAAGTTAAGACAAGACCCGAATGCAGGGGATAAAAAAATTACTTACCCTAAGGGTGTGGAGGCACAGATTTACGGATGGGACACACTCCAATCTGATACCGATAAGGTCGTGCTTTGCGAAGGCGAATTGGATAGGTTGTCTTTACTTTCTAAAGGGATACCTGCAATTACCTCAACGCACGGTGCGATGACCTTTAAACAAGAGTGGTGCGAAAAGATAGGAAAAGGTAGGAAAATTTACATCTGTTTTGACAATGATGAAACGGGTAAGAAGGGTGCCCAACGGGCGGCAAAATTACTGGAAAATACTGAAAATAAGATATACATTACCACCCTACCTCAAGAAGTCGGTAAAGGTGGAGATATAACGGACTATTTCGTAAAGCTCAATGGCAATGCAGATGATTTATTTGGTAAGTATGAGAAAGAGCATCCCGAAAGAATTGATACCTCGCAATTTAAACCGCTCTCCTCACAAGAATTGGTGAAGATACTCGGACTGACCATAAAATCAGATGAGGAGAATAAGATTGTAACCTTTCTCTGTGAACTTTCAGCATACACGGACAATGCTCAGTTCAACATCAGTTACAATGCTCCATCCTCAACTGGCAAAAGCTATATCCCTCTGGAGATTTCTAACCTATTTCCG
The DNA here is from genome assembly GCA_016206485.1 of Planctomycetota bacterium. Classification (GTDB taxonomy): domain Bacteria; phylum Planctomycetota; class MHYJ01; order JACQRL01; family SBBU01; genus JACQRL01. The sequence continues at coordinate 5,669 of JACQRL010000407.1, forward strand.
AACGAAGATGTTATGAAATTGGGTAATTGTTCCCCTACTGCATTTTTTCACGAACAAGGGGAATACGATAAAGATACAAACACCATCACAGTAGATTTATCGAGAAAAATAATTATCTTTTTAGACCAGCCACACACCGCTCTTTTGGAGCGATTGCGTTCGCTATTATCGCACGATGAAAAAGAAATGCGTTCCAAAATTACTGATAAAAATCAAAAAGGCGGAAATCGGACAAAAACTGTGATTATAAAAGGTTTCCCTTCGGTAATTTTCTGCACTGCAGGACTGCAGATTGCCGAGCAGGAGGCAACACGTTTTTTGCTTTTGAGTCCAGAGGTTAGTCAAGAAAAGATACGGGAAGGAGTTTCGGAAAGCGTGAGGAAAGAATCAGACGCCGAGAGATACAGTATCTGGCTTGAAGAAAACCCGGAAAGGAAGTTGCTGAAGGAAAGGATACGGGCGATAAAACTTGAAAATATCCGTGAGATAAAGATTGCTAATTTCAAGAGGGTTGAGGAACGATTTTTGAGCAAGAATAAGATACTCAAGCCAAAACACCAGCGAGACATAAAACGCCTCATATCCCTCATAAAGTCTCTCGCCCTACTCAACCTCTGGTGGCGAGAAAGGAACGGTTCAACCATTACGGCTAATGAAGAAGATATTGAGGAAGCATTCAGGATTTGGGATGCCATTTCGGTCAGTCAGGAACTTAATCTGCCGCCATACATCTACAATCTCTATCAAGAAGTCATTCTGAAAGCGTGGAAAGATAAAAACGGGAACTACAACGAAGGATTTGTTGAGACAACGGAAGTGCTCGGACTATCACGTCAGGATATATTTCAAAAACATTACGAGGTGTATGGCAGGATGTTGGACACGAACCAACTCCGCCAACAGATTTTGCCGATGCTTGAGACGGCAGGACTAATAACCCAAGAGGCAGACCCCAACGATAAAAGGAGAATACTTATTTACCCCACCCTTCAACTCACTATTTCTCAAGACCAAAGAAATAGTGATGACGGAGGTGGGGTGAAAAATATTGAAAATTTATCAGAAACTAAGCGAGAAGATTTTGATGAACGGGCAGGGATTATGCAATATGAAGGTGGACTTACCAAAGAGCAAGCGGAGCAAGAGGCATTAGAGGAAGCATTAGACAAAAGAGATTAGGCAGGGGTAACCCTGATGCTTTGAAAAAGTATAGGCTGATTCAAGGAAACTCAGCAAGAAAAGGCATTGTAGAGGCTAATGCCAATGGGGATAAGCAATTTTTACAAGAGACTAATGTTAAAGAGGACCTTTAGGTTATGGAAAGACGATTGTTGAACATAGATGAAGTTGCTGAGTATACTGGATTAAGCAAGAATACTTTGTATGCGTGGGTATGCCAGCGGAGAATACCTTTTGTTAAGGTGGGGCGACTGACAAAATTTGATTTAAAAGATGTTGAAAGGTGGATTGAGGAAAACAAGAAGAAAACATTTGACATTGACAAGATTTTTTAGTATGATAATTTAAGGTGGAGGGATAAAATGGGTGTCCGTAAGAAAGGCGATAATTATTTTATAGATTACTGGTATCGTGGTAAACGGCACAGGCAAAAGGTTGGGCCAAGCAGACGCCAGGCAGAGTCAGTATTGAATAAAATCAAGGTCAGCATAGCGGAGAACAGGTTTTTAGATGTCCGAAAACAGCAGAAGATACTTTTTAAGGACATGGCAAGGGAATACATAGAGAGATATTCACGACAGAATAAGAAATCCTCTGATAAAGATGAAAGTATTTTGAAACGTCTTATTCCTTTGTTCGGGAATAGGTATCTATATGAAATAACCCCTCTAATGATAGAAGACTATAAAGCAAGACGTATTAGTGATGGCCGTCTCGCAGCAACAGTCAACCGTGAGATTGCTTGTATGAAACATATGTTTACAAAAGCGATTGAATGGGGTAAAGCAAATGAGAATCCTGTGAAGAAAGTAAAGTTGTTTAAGGTAAATAACAGACGGATACGATTTTTAGAGAAAAGTGCAATAAAAGCATTATTAGATGCCTGTTCTGATTCCCTGAAGCCGATTGTAGTAGTGGCGTTTAATACGGGGATGAGACGGAGCGAGATATTAAACCTAAGATGGGATGATGTTGATTTTGTTCGTGATATAATCACTTTAAGAGATACAAAGAATTATGAACAACGTCATATCCCAATGAATACCGAAGCAAGAAAGGCACTTGAGACGTTAAGGCTACGCTGTCCTACTGATAGTCCTTATGTTTTCTGTGACACACAGGGCAATAGAATCCATAAGGATAGTTTATCACGTGCATTTAGACTAACAGTAAAGAGAGTTGGTATAAAAGACTTCCATCTACACGATTGTCGCCACACTTTTGCCTCGCATATGGTTATGGCTGGGGTTGATATAGTGACTGTTAAAGAATTATTGGGACATAAGAGCCTGGATATGACGCTTCGGTATTCTCACCTTTCACCTAACCACAAACACTCAGCAGTGGAGCTTCTATACAGGGATGTGGACACTTTTTGGACACTTGA
>JACQRL010000416.1 GCA_016206485.1 Planctomycetota bacterium
ATGGGTATATTGGTCGTAGTTGAAACTGGAAGATCAAGGCAGAGTGTTGCCACCAAAAAGAGAAATAATTTATTAAGTTTCAGCATAATAAGCTAATTACTTATATAAACATAAGCAGTGATTTGTGTATATTGAATCACTTTTTGATAAAAAAAAGCAGTTACTTTTTAACCTTAGGGACAAGCTCTTTTTTGACGTAGATCCTGAATTCATTCTCTACTTCTGCGAGCTTTACTCCAAGCGCTTCTTCAAGATGCTTCGGCTTGTTTTTGCTATGAACATTTGAAAGGAATTTGTTGAAACCTTTCGAATATCTGCCGTTTTCGCCATGAAAAAGAAAATACACAAATGCCCAGGTAACGCAGTAATTCACATATCCGCCTTTATTCTGGAATGTCATTTCATCCATGGGAAGTATCTCTGTAATTTGAACTGATTCTATGGCTGTTTGAAGTGTCAGGAGCCCATCTGTTAGAAGTCTGTTTGGAGTTGCTGAGATCAGGCCGGGGATAATTTGTCTGCCAAAGATTGAGTGTGCAAAGTGATTTGGTCTGGACTCTGTGAGCCAAGTGGGGAATTTAAATTCTAAGGAGCTGAGTTGAGAAAGCACATACCTTGAATTTGCCAGCGCAAGAACATGATCGAGCCCATGAAATAATTCATGCACAGCGGTGTGTATAATGGATGGCTCATCATTTTCATTTCCTGCAGAAGTGCTCACATACAGTGTTAAATTTGTCCATCTATAATACCCTGTAACTCCTTCATGTATCTGAAGCCACCGTGAAATTTGTTCGCTGAACAATTTCCAGTCTTTAAAGATGAATACCCTCAACACGGTAGTGGTTTTATTCAAATTCCAGGTTTTACCATAAAACTTTCGATAAGCCGATATTTCGTTTTCAAGTATTGCAGAGATTTTTCTCGTGAAATTTACCGGATAAGAGCTGAATATGCGTAAGTGTTCGGTGTCTACCTTTGTTGTAAATCCCCATTTTACTTTCTTGCGATCTGCTTCTCTGAGCTCGTCTGCTTTTTCGGATGTGATCCATTTTGAGCCGTAGTATACTAAACCCTTTTCATTGTTTTCTTTCTCTTCCAGAGCTTCTGCCTCATCTGCAGGCATCCATTTAGCTTGATATTTTTTTTCATCAAGACGCAGATGCGCTTCTTCGTTGTCTGGATCAATCTCGATTACTTTGCGGAACGCCTCTTCACGTTTTGTCAGGTTTAGTTGAGCTTCATACTTATCTGCGAGTTTTAGCCACTCTTTAATATTTGCGTAATTTTCAGCTGTCTCCTGCCAGTTAAGCGGAGAAAGACTTAGAATTGTAAGTAATGTAGACTTTAACATTTATCATGTAAGCAATTTTTCTTGCTAAATCTTTATTTTAGTTCCAAACTCCACAAATCTGACTCCATATCTCTGAATCCTGACTTCTGTAAACTGACTACTTAATACTGTATGCTATTTAAGTATAACCCCTGTCTGCAGATAAAAGATATATAGGTCCAATTCCCCCGGCGTCATTCCGTTAGCATCTGCTATTTTCATCAGGATTTCTTCAAGCTCTTTGTATCTATTTTCAGTTAGTGTTTTGTATCTTTGAACTTTGAATTTTTGAACTAAAAACTTGTAGATTTGTCTGTCGATAATCGGCAGTTCAAAATGTCCGGTGTTTCTGAGGAGCTGTGACGCAGTTTTCATGCCTAGTCCGTAAAAGGTGTTAATAAGGTCTTGTCGTTTGTTTTGGGTGGCCGAATCAGATCTGAGGATATTCATCAGCTTGTTATGATTCGCTCTGTTTTTAACGATAAAGGCGCTCCTGACGGCAGGGAAGCGATATCCGAGGTCAAGGAGTCTATGGAGCAGCTGATTTCTTGTCAAAGTAAACCATTCATTCCTTTTAATTTCACTTTGGATCAAGCATGCCCTTTTGGCTGAGTAATTTGCGGCAAGTATACAGAAAAAAAGTTCGCAATAGTGATCGCTTTTTAGATCGCGATCGAGATATGGCCTAAGGTTAAAAGTCGTAGAGTTGCCGGTTTTTAGTTTGGAAAATTCCCGGATCCGTCGTTGAACAATGGTTTTAACTGTGCTATCAAGTTCTGTGAGTTCGCTGATTTTGTAATGCATAGAATCTTGAAGATCTGTTTAGAATAATGCCGGAAACAACAAGTTTTTGTGCGTTTGTATATCTGGAAGATTTGTATAGATGGTCAATCGGATTGACTCGCTGCCTTATTCCTTTGAGCGCTGATTCGAGATTGATTTTCTCATGCTTTACCCTGGTCTCAGGAAGTGGTTTCATATGTTCCTCAGAGACAGGTTGTAGTTCATCGTCCAAGGCAGAATCAAAATACTTTGGGTGAAGTTTTTTTGCCTTGCGTTTTAGTTTTAACTTTGGATAAGCTGATTCCGGTTTTTTACCCGCAATCCGCTTTTCAAGTTCGGTGGGATGTCTTGGTTCTGGCAGAGTTGGATAATCAGTTTCGGGTTCCTTCTTTTCTTCATGCGGTTTGAATATTTCCTCAAATGGATTACCAAATGTTTCCTCGCCTGGTTGTTCGGTATCGATTGGCCCGCCGCTATCTGTGGAGGGTTTCTTCTTTTTGAAGATAGAAGCAATTGCATTCCCTCCGAAGATTATTACGGCTATCAGTAAGTATATCAGGTCTTCAGTTCCCATTTATTTTTTTCCAAAGTCGTCGTGTTTATCATTTTTTGTGTTTTCTGGTGGTTCTGCAATTGATTTTCTCATGTCGGTATCGGCTTGAATATTTTTCATATTGTAATAATCAAAGATTCCAAGTTTTCCTTCCTTGAATGCGTACGCCATTGCCATAGGGATTTCTGCCTCAGCCAGAGTGACCTTAGCGCGGTTTTCCCTGTCGAGTGCGACCATTTCCTGTTCTTTTGCAACGGCCATTGCGCGTCTTTTTTCAGCTTCGGCTCTGTACATTCTTAGATCTGCTTCTGCCTGATCTGCCTTAAGCCTTGCTCCGACATTTTCACCGACATCGATGTCGGCTATATCAATTGAGACTATCTCAAAGGCTGTATTTGAATCGAGCCCTTTTTCAAGAACTTGTTTAGAAATAAGATCTGGATTGCTCAGCACGTGCTTATATGTTGAAGCTTTACCTATGGCTGCGACAATTCCTTCACCTATTCTTGCCACAATCGTCTCTTCAGTCGCGCCTCCGATCAGCTTTTTTATATTCATTCTGACAGTAACTCGTGCTCTGACTTTAAGTTGGATTCCATCCTCAGCCACGGCATCAAGTGTGGTCATTCCCGAAGTTTGTGCGGGTGCATCAATGACCTTTGGAATTACGCTTATTTTTACCGCTTCGTAAACATCTCTTCCTGCAAGATCGATACTCGATGCTTCATCAAAATTTAGGAGTATATTTGCCCTGCTTGCCGCAATAAGGGCGCGTACAACACTAAGGACATCTCCTCCTGCAAGATAGAGGGCTTCCAGTTTATTTCCCTCGACAGGAGCTCCTGCCTTAACGCACATTACCCTTGCGTCTACTATAATTACTGGATTAACTTTTCTTAGGGACATACCAACTAATTGAAATAAGCTGACATGTGCCCCTGACAAAAAGGCTCTTAACCACAAATATCCGTAGCGTAACAGGATGATTATGAATACAAAAATGAATAATCCGGCTGCTGCCAGTAGAATCAGTTGAAGATCTTGTCCTTTTGGCATTTTTTTACCTCCTTACTAACTTAATCTTTTTATTTCCCAAACATTTGCGTTGCTGCTATTATAGCTATTGCTAAAGTAGCCAGCCCAATTACAACTAAAAGAAGTGTCATTCGACTATTAGTGTTTTCCCTTCTATATCAACAACTTTTACCTGTTTGTTTTTTTCAATGTATCCTACCAGAGATCTTGCATCGAACCTTTCATTCTCTATGAGTACTGATCCTGTTGGTTTCAGGTCATGGGTTACTACAGCTGTTTTTCCGATGAACATCTTGTAATCTTCTGTCTGCCCGCCTAGTATGATCTCTTTTTGTTTCATTCTGTTGAGGGCATAGAGTATGCATGCCGGAATTGCAATTAAAGCCAAAAGTATCTGTCCTATTCCTAGTGTGGCGCTGTACTGAAGACCTTCATAGATGGAGTAAACCATTATGATGCTTCCGATAATCCCCA
>JACQRL010000417.1 GCA_016206485.1 Planctomycetota bacterium
ATTAATTATTTCGAGGTAATAAATCGTGATGGGAGCGTGACATTTGAAAAAAGACTTCGTTTCTTTGCAAACAATCTTGGCGCAGGGGGGATTTTTACGCAAACAGAAGTAGTGATCTTACCAGATGATATAATATGGATCTTGCCTGTGGATATAGATGATGATTTAGATGAAGATGTTTTATTGGCACAGCGTGATTCACAGACAAATGCATATAACTTTTTAACCCTTCAAAACAATGCGGGGGTTTTTTCGCTTACAATCACTGCAAGTTCTATTTCAACGAGCTCGCCAACAGCTTTAAATAAAATAGCTAGTAAAGGCGGACCGCAAACCAAATCTGAGGATAATGAAAACGAGAGAAAATCATCCCAATCAACAATCTTTAAAATAATTACTCCTGAGGCAGGGACGCCTGAGAAGTTAATACCTGAGCTTTTAAAATTGAAAAATCTGATACTGGAATCGAAGGCGAAACTTACTTCGTATGCTACAGCTCTTAAGAGCCCGAGTATGCCGGTCACTGTGCAAAATACTGGCATGTATTTAGAATCTCTCCTCGCAGAGTTAGATAAACTCATCACTAATAATAAGTTGGTAACATTTCAAAGCAAGTCTCTTGCTGGTGTAACACAAAATTCTGGGATGTCTACGGTGAGGATTGCGCTGAGTGATTTTTTCTTAACGAACCCTACTATCACTAACCCTCATTTTAAAACACCAGATGAGAAAAAACTTTATCTAATGTACGTTCTAGTGCACGAACTTATACATGTGTTGAGCCCAATGAGGGGTGGGAGCACAAGTGAGGCTAGAGCACACGAGTTTACAATACAAATCTTCGATGCAATAAAGAACAACATTAGCGATCCACTGGTTACCGGTAATATCAACTTTTTAAACATGCTGTATAATAAGTCTATTGTTGCCACTTTAGAAGTTAATAATGTATTCACCAAAATTGCTCTCGCCAAGGCAAAGGATTTTTGCACTTCTGGTGGCACAACATTGCAATCAGTAATAACAACAGTACAGGGATATATTTCAGGGCTTAATCTGGCAGTTAATGAGGAATTTGGCAATCTGATAATAATTTGTCCCACTATTACTGACCCCAACTATTATGTTGATAAAATTGTAACAGAAGTTACTTACAGCGGTGTGACACAACAAATAACTAATCCTAAGCAGTTTAAATTTCCAAAATGAGGTAGTTTAATAAAATGTAAATTGTTTATATGAACGTGATTTTGCTTATTATAACCTTCCAGAGTTTATCGCTGCAAAATTCCGGCTTTAAGGATGAAGAAGAGTTCTCGTTGTTAATAAGTTCGTTAGATAATAAAGACGTGATTAAACGCTCTGAAGCAGGAAAAAGACTTATTAATATGTGGCAGAATGACAAATTCGAGGCTTTTATTCGACAGGAGTTGTCAAAAGAAAATGGCATTTACAGTAACGACACATTGATACGGCTGAAGGATGTATATGACAAAATCCAGTTTCGAAGAGATCTAGGAAAAGACTTGGTAGAAGCATTTGGAAATAAGGTTGATCTTGTTAGATCTTGGGATCTGAAGAGATTAATTAATTTTATCAGAAGTTCTAGAGATTTGATTGTTTCTGGTTTAGATGATACTCTAAGATTCAAATATGCAGAATGGATTAGTAGAAAATTGCAAAGCAAAGATGACAAAGAAATCTTTTTAGACACTATCTCTGGGAGAACAGGTTTAGTACAAGTTGAGTATCATCCATTGAGGAATTCAGAACATCTAATTGCTAAATTTTTAGAAGATAGAGATCACCATATAAGAGGACATGCAATAGGTACATTAATCGCAATAAAATCTGCCATTTATACTGATCGAATTATTGAGTTTCTGCAGGATCAGCATATTGAAATTCGCAGTGGTGTACTTGAGTCAATTGGATTATTGAGTTTACAACAATATGCAAAGGAAGCCGCAAATCATCTGAAGGATCCATCTAATTATGTAAAGTACACAGCTATGGAAACTTTAATAAAGTTAAATGCAAAGGAATTTGCTGAAGATATAACTAAATTTATCTCACTAGATTTTAATCTGGATAATAGTGATTGTAAGTTGGTGTGTAGTGATTCTGAATATTTAGAAACACTCTCCGCCAATAATAATAAGATTCTTTTTGTTCTTAAGGCGATAGAATTTGTACAAAAAGTAGGAGCAAAAGAATATATACCAAAAATAGAAGAGTTGCTCAGTTCGCAAGAGATTGAGCTCTCTGCCAAAGTAGAGATTCTAGAGGCGCTATTAGAACTTGATTATAAAGAAAAATATATAGATGAAGCTGCAGATCTTATCAAGCAAGGAACTACATTTGCAGTAAGAGTGCTGGGAAAATACAGGGCAAAGCGTTATGGAGACTTGATATCAAGCTGCCTTAACGATAAAGAAAGTAGTATAAGAAATCTTGCAATTGAAGCGCTTGTTCAATTAAGGGATAAACAGTATGCGCCGGATTTAGCGAAGCTTCTTCTGGACAAGGAGTGCGCTGAACCCGCGGCAGAGGCATTGAAAACGCTGGGTGTTATATCAGAATCAAATCAGTATCTTGCTTTGATCAGGAAGCAATACCTTCATAGCGAAGATGTGTTTATGAAATTAACAGGTTTGGCTGTCGCAGATATACTGGACTTAAAAGAGCTTGCCCCGGATATTGAGAAATTGGTTGATGATATGTCAGGGTATCAAAATATATATTGCTCCCTTGATAATCCGTGTGTAGTTGAAAATATTTCTGTCGGAAAGAACGCAAAAAAGCTGCTTGAAAAATGGAACGTTGATATAAAACAGTTGCAGAAGGAAAATAAAACTAAATAGCTTGTAACGAGTGTTTTGACCTAGGTGACGTTTCGCGATTTCTTCCACAGATTTCTCTGATTAAGGAGTTTGATGACACAGATACAAGAGTTAGGCTGAATATCGTTAACCCATTAATATTAATCAATGCAATCAAGGTTTTACTCTGTGTAATCAGTAATTTACTAGATTCTATGTTGCAGCATAAACTGTTGGTTTTTACCCACAGGGAAAAGATGATAATAATAAGTAGTTTAAAGATGTTTTACCTAGCAGAAGTTCCTTTGGTATAAAAATGATTCAGACACTGCTTATAACTGAATTTTTTTCGGAAATTGTTTCTTGAAAGATTTCCTGGAGTGATTTGACATCGAATTCGCTGTTTTGATACGATTCTATTGCATCCAGCATTGCAAATGCAGTTTGAATTGTTGTGATTGCCGGGACAGATTTTCTTACCGCAAGCGCCCTGATTTTTCCTTCATCTGTGAGTCCGCCTTTACCGGTCGGGGTATTAATAACAAGCGATATTTTGTCATCCAAAAGATAGTCGATCATATTGGGTCTGCCTTCTGATACTTTGTTGACCGTATCAACAATAACCCCTTTTTCTTTTAAATATTGCGCTGTTCCTTTTGTTGAAAGCACCTTGAAATTGAGTTTTTGCAGCCTTGAAACAATGTCCGGAGCGGATTTTTTGTCGCTGTTTTTAAACGATACGAATGCCAGCCCATTTTTTGGCAGGATGAAACCTGCTCCCAGCTGACTCTTGGCATATGCCTGGCCGAAACTCGTTCCTATCCCCATTACTTCTCCTGTCGATTTCATTTCCGGTCCAAGTATTATGTCGATCGGAGCAAGTTTGTTGAATGGAAGGACTGATTCCTTTACAAAAAACAGTTTTGGTTTTTGAATACTTTTGGCAAGCTGCTTAAGCTTTCCGCCCATTATTACTTTTGTCGCTATTTTTGCCAGCTGGATCCCTCTGGCTTTGCTCACAAAGGGGACTGTTCTTGATGCCCTGGGATTGACTTCAAGCATATATACTTTTGAGTTTTTGACGGCAAGCTGCAGATTGAAAAGCCCGATTATTTTCATTTCCAGTCCGATTTTTGTTGTAATCGTTTCTATTTTCTTCAGGATGTCGTGGCTTAGAGAAAAAGTTGGAAGACACATAGAGCTGTCTCCGGAGTGAACTCCGGCATATTGTATGTGTTCAAGAATACCGCCTATTAATACAGATTGTCCGTCAGATATGGCATCAACATCGATTTCAATTGCATCTTCCAGATATGAGTCTATTAGGATTGGTTGATCCGGTGCTGCCTCGCAGGCTTCGTGTACATATTTTTCTACTTCTTTTTCTGTAAAACATATTTCCATTGCCCTGCCGCCGAGTACAAAAGATGGCCTCACAATTACCGGGAATCCGATCTTCTTGGCTATTGCAAGCGCATCCTCACGATTATTTGCCGCGTTACCTTCAGGCTGTTCAACGCGCAGGCGCGCCATGAAAGCATTTGATTTTTTTCTGTCCTCAGCGATCTGTATCCCTTTAACATCTGTTCCAAGTATTTTGCATCCGGCTTTTTTGAGTCTTTCTGAGAGATTAATAGGTGTTTGTCCGCCGAACTGAACGATTACTCCTTCAGGCTTCATTACTTCATAGATATTTACTATGTCTTCAAAGGTTACAGGTTCAAAAAATAGATAGTCTGAAGTGTCATAGTCTGTGCTGACTGTTTCCGGGTTTGAATTCACCATTATGACCTTATACCCTATTTCTCTTAGCGCCATTGCCGCATGCACACAACTGTAATCAAACTCAATTGCCTGTCCTATTCTGTTGGGACCGCTTCCCAAGATCATTACTTTTTTCACAGGATCGGGCTTAGTTTCAACTTCAGTTGAGTTATAGCTTGAGTAGTAATATGGCGTATATGCCTCAAACTCTCCCGCGCATGTATCAACAAGATTATAACCGGGTTTAATCAGCCGGCTTCTTCTTTTCCTGAACTTTTCTTCGCTTATTCCCTTAATGATTGCAAGGTGAGCGTCTGAAAATCCAAACTGCTTTGCTTTTATGATCTGGTCATCGCCCATACTTTTTTTCAGGCTTCTTTCAAATTCGACCAGTTCCTTTATCTGGTTGAGAAACCATTTGTCGATCTTTGAAAGTTCATGGATTTCATCAGTTGTTAACCCGTTAGTAAAAGAAAGTTTTATATAGGATAATCTGTCACGATTCGGCTGTGACAGTTTTTTCCTTATATTGTCAGATGAGTCTTTGGGAAGCGAGCCGGGATTGGTGAGATTTAGGGTCGATTTATCTTCAAGGCTTCTTACCGCCTTTTGAAGCGCTTCCTGAAATGTCCTTCCAATTGCCATTACCTCGCCGATTGATTTCATTTGTATTGTCAGCTCAGTGTTTACACCGGGGAATTTTTCAAAAGCCCACTTAGGAATTTTTACTACTACGTAATCTATTACTGGTTCGAAGCTGGAAGGAGTAATTTTGGTTATATCATTTGGAATTTCGTCGAGGGTATATCCTACTGCCAGAAGCGAAGCAATCTTTGCGATTGGGAATCCGGTTGCTTTCGAAGCTAATGCGGATGATCTGGAGACCCTTGGATTCATTTCAATAACATAGATCCTGCCATCATCTGGGTGCTGTGCGAATTGTATATTGGAACCCCCGCAGGCAACCCCGATTTTTCTTATAATCTGGAATGATAGATTCCTCAGGTTTTGATATTCCCGGTCTGAAAGTGTCATAATCGGGGCAACAGTTATTGAATCTCCTGTATGGACACCCATAGGATCAAAGTTTTCAATAGGACAAACTATTACGCAGTTGTCTTTTGAATCTCTCATTACTTCAAGTTCAAACTCTTTCCATCCTATAAGCGATTCTTCTATGATTACTTTGCGGATCAGGCTTTCGCTTAGAGCTCTTTTGACAAATGGAGCAAATTCATCCTGGTTATAACAGATGGAGCAGCCTGTTCCTCCAAGAGTGAAAGAGCTTCTGATTATACAAGGAGTGTTTATTTCTTTCAGTGCCTCGAGCGCTTCTTCATAGCTTGAAATAACGATACTTTTGGGTGTTTTAAGACCAAGTTCATTCATCGCATTTTTGAAGAGCTCTCTGTCTTCTGCCAGTTTGATTGATTCAGCGCTCGCGCCTAGGATCTCGACTCCATAATTATCTATTATTCCCTTTTCATGGAGTAAAAATGTCAGATTGAGTGCTGTTTGACCTCCGAGAGTTGGAAGGAGCGCATCCGGCCTTTCTTTTGAAATGATTTTTTCCAGCGATTCAACGGTCAGAGGCTCGATATATGTTTTGTCCGCAAATTCAGGGTCTGTCATAATTGTAGCAGGATTAGAGTTAACGAGGATTATTCTATAGCCTTCTTTTTTTAATGCTTTGCATGCTTGTGTTCCGGAGTAATCGAATTCGCATGCCTGTCCGATTACGATTGGACCTGAACCAATGATAAGGATCGACTTAATATCGTTCCTTTTGGGCATAAATTGACGAAATGATATAAAAACGTGTGTCTGTTTAAAGAAAAAAGCATATAAAGTGGTTGGATGTATGGAAAGGTAAAGTCTAGTCTTTGATGCTGTTGTATTTTGTCGCGTAGTTGCAATATTCACAGCTTGGGTTTGGTCTCGGAATTTGACTTTTGAGTGACGCGACCGCATCTTCAAAAAGTTTTTGAGCGCGGTCCGGATTTATTCCTATTTTTACCGGTTCGATGTTGAATTTGATAATACCCTTATTTGCAACTTTATCGGGATAATAGTAAATAAGATATCCAACCTGATCCACTTCAAATCCGGCCGCCTTCAAAAAAAGTGTATATGAATCCAGCTGTGTTTGATAATATCGTTCACTGTCGCCATCTTTCGGCGCGCTTCCCTTTGTTTTGTAGTCGATAGGCGCGTATTTTTCTCCGTTTATTATGCAGTCATCAAGGGCTCCGAATAAAACAGCGTTGATTTTGTCATCTTTATATTCAAGTCCTGTCCTCCAGTTTCTCCATTTTTCAATGAGCTTATGGTCAGGAATAAGTTTTCCTTTAACTTTACCCCATAATTCTGGCGGGAGTTCTCCCCTAAAAGAATCAAAATACTCTTTTATAATCAAATCCATACCGCTTGGCAGAGAAGGAAATATTCCGCGCGGTCTCTGAACGCCCTTGTTGTAGTGAAGCCAAAAGCATCTTTTGCAGTCATTGTAGAGGTTTAGTCCGCTTGTGGGAGACAATCTGAGGGGCTTATTCATTGATGAACAGTGTAATATTTTTTATCACTTTTATAACAAAACGTTACTGTTGGACGTCTAATATACTATAGATGAAAACAACCTGTCGATTCACAGCGAATTTGGATGTTGCCGGACACTACAGTTTAATTTACGAAATGATATGGTATGAAACTTGTAATAATGAGTTGGAGCAAACAAACATTTAAGGAGAATATATGAGATTAAACAATATTGGATTTTTCAGCTATTGCGCAAAAGGCATATCTATTTTATGCATTATTTGCATATGTGGTTTTATACAGGATAAGAAAGAAGGTGGAGAAGATCCAAAGGCAGAAAACAGCAAAGAGAAGAAAATGGATGATCCGCTCAGCAAAAAGGCGAAACAGCTTTTCAAAGAGTCAAAAAGATTCTATGAACAGCAGAAATATAAAGATGCAAATACTAAAATAAAGGAGATATATGAGGAATATTACGATGCAGAGTATACTCAGTACGATAAAGATGAAATTGATGAACTTCGTGATGACATCCTTTATGAGCTGGTTCCTACAGAGTTTAAGGCTGCTGAGGTTAAGGAGATTGTCAGGGATTATCCTGCCAGTTTTGCTTTAAGGATTCCAAAGGGATGGGTTGCAATTCCTCCTCAGTCAGATTTCAAAGGTGGCAGCAGTCCAAGCAGAGATCCCGGAACGGTAGAAGGAAGGGTTTCAATTGTCCCCAGCTTTTTATCTGAAACTATCGCCATAGAAACGTTCGCTATATTTTTCCCGAAAAATCTTGAAGAAGTGGTTGATAAGTTGAATGAACCTGTTCAGAAGTCACTTAGGATTGATGAGGTAGATTCAAAGAGAATTACTATAGGCTCAAATGTTTTTGAAATGAAGAAGTATGAGGGGACACGCACTGTGGCGACAGTAACATATACATCAAGTTCAGGTAAGGAAAAATCGGTCAGCAAGAAGGAACTTAAGAAAAAAGTTTCAGCGCTTGCATATTATAGTTATGTTCCGAATGACGGAGGAAAGGGGTATGCCTTTGTTATTCATTGGCAGAGCATGAGCAAATCTGCTTTTGATCCGCTCGAAGTTATAATGGGAAAGATTTTAAAAACATTCAGCCCTCTTGCTGAGTCACAAAAAGAATTCAGCAGAGATACACTCCAGATCCCCGGATGGAAAACGAAGGAAACAATACATTACAAGCTTCATTATACATGTGATGATAAGAGGGCTAAAGAACTGATACAACATCTTGAAGCAATATTGAATTTCTATACAAAAGTGATTCCACCTTCAGGACAAAAAGTTGAGTGCAGGATTATCTATCTGAATAATCTCAGAGAATTTGATTTATACACAGGCGGCATGGGCTCCAGCGGAGTTGCTGCTTATTATAGTCCTTTGCAGGGGGAAATAGTAGGGTACAAATTCGTAGATAATAAAATCAAGACCCATACAAATGAGGAATTCACGATCGCATATGACAGAAAGAAAGAGAGCACATTCAATATTCTTTACCACGAAGCATTCCATTTATATGCGGATATGGTTTTCAGCGCCACCAGCAGAGATTTGGAGATTCCCAGCTGGTTTAATGAGGGAATAGGTGACTATTTCTTTGGCGTCAAGTTCTCGAGTGATTTCAAAAGAGTTGAAAGTGTAAGACCAAATGATTGGAGGATTCCAGTTATCGCAGAAGCGATAAAGACTAACAAGCATGTTCCGCTCGATAAGATATTCAAATATCAAAAGAAAGACTATTACAGCAACGCCGGTTTGTGTTATGCGGAGGGCTGGTCGATTTGTTATTTTGTTCTCGAGTATAAAGGGCCAAGGTCAAAGCAGTACCAAAGTTTCATTAATACATTTATTGACGGGCTTAGAACTGAAACAGATGGCGTAAAGGCTACGAAGAAGGCCTTGACTGCTGTCCAAATTGATGTTTCTCAGATGGAAAAGGACTGGAAAGAATTTATTCTTAAGCTTTACGAGGACCTGAATCCTAACAGCAAGCCTTCGACAGAGAAAAAGGATCCCAAAGAGTCAGGAAGTGCGAATTTTAAGAAGAATTAGTTGACGCTCACTTCGGCGGTTTGTGACACAGAATTAATATATTCAGTATATTTTTGCTCAAATGTATTTTCATCTTTATGCGCCGAGATAAGCCCTTCGATTTTATCGTTTAGTACTACAGGTTCTGTAAACAGCGTTATGATTTTATTAAGCTTGCTGCTCATATCTATATTGTAAAAATGTGTGCTGTATCCGGCGTCATATGATTCTCTAAGGATCCCCTCCCTTTTTGCTTTTATGTAGAGTGGGGTGCCCGGAAACATGGTGAGTTTGAAATGGCAAAGCATGTAGGGTTTTGGAAGTTTCATCAAAAGGCGGATCGACTCTATGATATCATCTTCTGTTTCCCAAGGGTTATCGGTAATAATATCCAGCTTTAACAGTTTGATTTTGGGACGGAATTCATGGACAAGCTTAACAGCATTAATGATCTGTTCATTTGTGTCGTGTCTCCCGTAAAGTTTTCTGACTCTGGGACTTCCGGACTGAATTCCAATTCTTGTGTATACAAGGCCGGCATCAACAAGCGGGCTGAGTTTTTCACGGGTAAGATTTGATGGGCTGAATCCTGGAACCCACAAAGGGAGTGAAATTTCTTTTTTATACTCACTGGCGAACTCTTTTATGTATTCAACCGGGAGATCTCCGAATGCGTCATCAGACAGTTTTACTCCACGTAATTCAGGATAAATGTTTTTGACATGCTTTAGTTCTCCGATGATTTTTGTGATGCTTTTACTTCTTACAAATGTCCAATCGAATCTTCTGGACAACTGACTGTTGCAACAGTATGTGCATCTCATAGGGCATCCTCTGGCATTTATTGTCATGTAAACATGTCCCCATCTTTTTAGTAATTCGTTGCGGTCAAGAGGTTTGATTGACTGTTCATCGAGGTTATAAACATAGGTATTATCTAACTCTACATGCGGGTATGGGAACTTATCAAGTTCATATGATGGCTGTCTGGTCGGATTTGTAATTATCCGATCGCCCTCCTTATACATGATACCGGGGATTCCTTTCAGTCCTTTGTGTAAACTAAGGGCATTAACCACATCTATTATTGTTTCTTCTGCCTCTCCGAGACAAACTATATCGGCATATTGCAGACAGTCTTTGGGTTCGCATATTGGATGTATGCCTCCCCACATGACAGGTACGTTTAATGTTGTTTTCAGATATTGTGTGAACCGAACTGTTTCTTTAAAGTATAAAGTCATAACGGAAAAGCCGATGAGATCTGATCCTTCACAGAGTTTTCTTACATCTTCGAGTGTTTTATCCGGATATTGTTGTTCGCTGCCTTTGTATGCGAGTGCTGACTGTGCAGCTCCCCATCTATCGAGCATCAACAACTGTGTTTGCACTCCGGATTCTTTCAGGACTGAGGTTAAACACCTGAGTCCATAGCAGTTGAGATCATCCTGGAGCGTTATAAGTGTGACTTTCATCCGACACTGCTGACTTTAGGTTTTGCTTTCTCCCAGGATTCCCAGCCTTTAAATGAAAGAGTGTTGCATTTCAGGCACTCAGGGAATAATTCTTCGTCTCTTAGTTTGCGTCTGAAGCGGCAGTAGCTTTCACTGTTCCATATTTCAGAAATGGATTGTTCAAGAACGTTTCCCATGCGCAGACTTGATCCTGTGCAGGGTATAACGTCGCCGTAAGGGTTGATTCGGCACATCAGCCATGGGTAGAGACATTTATTTATATAACTAAAATTGCTGTTATAGTAGATGTTTTCGATGTCTTTTTTCGTTTCCATTCTGCATATAAATTTAACACCGAGCTTTGCTGCAAGTTCTCTGGTTTTCTCCAATTCTGAATGAAGAATATCAACATCTACATTATACAGAGATTGAGAGATTCCTCTAGTTTTTTGGAATTCATCATGTGTATTGCAGGAAGCGCTACTTTCGCATGGAACAAAAAATATGTTCGACATTACTACGTATGACATATTCTTTGCCGCGGCTGCCTCAACTATATGATGGAGTTTATCCTGATTTATTTTTTGTATAACAGTTTCGAATGCCAGTTGAGGTTTTTGCTTATTTTGGGCCTTTTTTTCTTCTGTTAATAGATTGATTGATCTCATAAGGTGGTCGTAATTTGTGACGCCGCAGATTTTGTCATGTGTTTCTCTGTCTCCATCCAGAGAAAATCTGATCAGGTTCGGCTCAATCTGTACTACTTTACGAGCTTTATCGGATGTGATAAGTCCTCCATTCGAAAGGACTGTTATTGAAAATCCCAGTTCTTTTGCATGTCTTAATATTGAGACGGAATCTTTTTTAAGAAAGAATTCACCTCCAGTAAGTACGATCTCTTTGACACCGGTATTCCATATATCTATCAGAGTGAAGTTCCATTCGTTAACTGTGAGTTCTTTTCTGCTTTTGATCTCTGAAATTATAGGGTTGTGTGTCCTGAGATGATCTCCGTAAAGAAAACACATGTTGCATCTGTTGTTGCATCTGTATGTGAGATCGAGACTGACATGCCGCATTGGCAGCGGAGCTTCTCCATTACCAAGTTCATAAGCGAGAATGTAATTTTCATCCATGATAATATTTCGGTTGATTTGACTGTTCATAAAGTTTATTTCCATTCAATTGAGAAAGTTTTTTGTCAGGTGATCTTTGGCAAATCTAAGGGCTTTTTCCGCGACAGATCAACCTGCTCTCTACGTTGCGATACTGTAGCTAATGCGCAATGAAAAAGGGGGGGTACAGTTTTTAGATAGTTTGACCGATAGTTAAGTTAGTGGACAGTTGGTTTGTAATGGAGATATATGGATAAAGTTTGGGCAATCATACCTGCTAGAGGCGGATCCAAGGGCTTGTACAAGAAGAATATCCAATTACTGGCTGGAAAGCCGCTGATTGCTTATTCGATAGAAGCGGCATTGAAATCCAAAAGAATATCGAAGGTTGTAGTTTCGACTGAGGATATTGAAATAGCACATGAGGCGGAGAAATGGGGCGCTGATGTCCCGATATTACGTCCTTCTTTGCTTGCGACCGATCGTACCCCTGTAGTTAAGGCAGTTGACTGGACTGTTGATGAATTATCAAAAATCTATGGCGCTCCTGATGCTATAATAACGCTTCTTCCGAGTCATCCATTTCGCTCTGGAGAAATGATAGATGAATCAATAAATTTATTAAAGTCTCACAGGAAGGTTACTACTGCTGTTCCTGTAAACATTAATCCTTCAAAATTATATTTTATGCATGAAGAAACAAAATATAGATTCGATTCTAAGGAAAAAATGTTACAGGTATTCCAGCTCACTGGAACGGTGTTGTCTTCCATATATGTGCCACCTGGTTATCGCTTCACTGAAAATCCGCTGAAGTTTATGGAATATGTTAAGTTCATGAAAAATAATTATCCTGAATTTAGTCTGCAAGGCGCCTTGCAAATTCTAAATGAGACCGATTCACACGTTGATATAGATACATTGGACGATCTTTTAACGGCTGAAAAACTTCTTTCAGGTGAAAAAGTGACTATTCGGCCGCGCTACACATCCTTATACTCCTCTGTAATAGGTATGGATTTAATTTATCCACTTTCGACTGTATATGGAACCACTGTAACACTTCCAATAAAGCCCAAAGATGACAGCACGTATATAATTCAGCTTGCAGAATCGCCTAATGGGGATGATTCACTCACGGGAGAATTTGTCTACAGAAAAGTGGAGGTTCAGAATGGAGAGATACATTCGGTCCCTTTATTTGGAGATAAAAAAGATATTGCTGTAGAAAAGGTTGGAGAGCAATTAAAAATAACATGGCAATCGCCCAAATCAACGGAATATATGAAGGTTGCAGTAGGAACGACTGTGGATGGTCCGGTATGTAATTATTATTCCCACTACTCATTTTCTCCGCTGTGGAAATGTGATATATCAACTGGTATTAAATATAACTTGCTTACGAATATGCAGATAAATGGGCGTCAGGATATTCCTGAGATATTAAGTGAAGAAAATGACTTGATAGTACCAGGGTTGGCATATGCAATATCTAAACCTAGATGAAACATGGCAGTATCCAAAAGATCTGAAGTTAGAAGATGTGCCTTGCCCATACTGTGCCGGAAGAAAAGACAGGGTAGTTACACTAGGAAGGGATAGATTAACTGATATACCGGGTAAATTTCAGGTAGTTGTCTGTTCTGAATGCGGATTAATGAGAACAAACCCAAGGCCTACTCCGCAAACGATCAAAATATACTACCCAAACGAATATCATCCATACAATCTGCGCATTGCTAAAAACGGAGGACTCAAGCTAAACGGTAATAAGTCTGAAGTGAAACAGTCATTATGGAAGAAGGTTACAAATAAATATTTAAATCTTGATACCAGACAAATTCCTATGGTCAAACCGGGGCGTTTGCTTGATATCGGGTGTTCAAACGGCTCTTTTCTGGTCCCAATGCAGAAAAAAGGCTGGGATGTTGAAGGACTGGAATTTTCTGCTGATGCTGCAGAAACAGCAAGATCTCTCGGATTAAAAATACATGTAGGGGCAATTGAAGATGTCTCACTTCCTACAAATAATTACGATCTTATAACAGGATGGATGATTCTGGAACATCTGCATAAGCCGGTTGAAGTTTTAAACAAAATACGAGGATGGATGAAACCGAATGGCTGGCTTGCTGTTTCTGTTCCTGATGCAAGATCGTGTGAATTCAGGGTGTTTGGAAAAAGATGGTATTCTTTGGAAGTTCCCAGACATCTGTATCACTACACTCCGAATACACTAAGAAAAATCCTGCTAAAGTCAGGATGGAAAATCGAAAAATTACTCTGGCATAACCATCCTAAAGATATAGTTGCAAGTCTGGCATATCATTTCAAAGATTTAGGTTTAAAATTCATAGAAAAATATCTGATGGATATAAGAGATTTTAAACGCCACAGAATATTTTATAGATATTTTGGCTCCTTATTAGGTCATCTTCATGCAAGCGGACGCATGACGGCATGGGCACGACAGGTAAAATAACAAAACATGTCTGAAAACGTCATTGGTTGGAAGCCGAAGTCATATGAATTCAACCTGGCAAGCTCGCGGCTTCGTTGCTTGAATCCTCTAATCGAATTGCAAAGGCGAAATTATCCGATTGAACTTTTCAACAGCAACCGTAAATATTCCGCTGTCATATACTCTAAGCGGTATGACGACATTGATTATACAGAAGCAAAAAAATTACAAGATCTCGGTACTCATATTATTTTCGATCTGTGTGATAATCATTTTTACAACCCGAATAACCTCACTGAATGGCATAATAATGCGGACAAACTTCGCAGAATGCTCAATCTTGTTGACACCATAGTGACCTCTACCCATACACTGGCGAAGATAATCAATAATAATTTGGATGAACCGCGTGTTATACATGTAATAGGAGAAGCAGTAGAAACCTCTGAAGTCAACACACCTTCAAAAGAATCTCATGAACAAGTTGAATCACTATCGCATTTTCTGGTTCAGCTTGAAAAAGAAAAAAAGACAGGAGTTACGCATATTGTCTGGTGCGGACATTGGGGAAGCCCGAATTATGGGGGCGGCATATCGGAATTGAAGAGAATTCAAAAGATACTTGAAAATATTAATAAACAGTATCCGATAAGTCTGACCGTAATAAGCAATTCTTATGAAATATATAAAAAATGCGTGGAACCTTGGAGCTTGAAAACGCGGTATTTCACATGGTCAAGAGAAGTCGGCGCGCGCCTGCTTAATGCGCATGCAATATCTGTTATTCCTTTTGAAAAAAATCCTGCCACGATCTGCAAAAGCAACAACAGGTTATTACTGAATCTTTACAATGGGATAGCTGTTGTGGCTGATTCTATCCCGAGCTATATGCCGTTCTCGAATTGCTGTATACTGGATAACTGGGAAGATGGCTTAAAACAGTATATTTGTGGTCCGGAATTAAGAACAAAACATACCAGTGAGGCCAAAAGAATTATAAACAAAACATGGAACATTGAATATATCGCGACTCAGTGGCAAAATCTCTTTGATTTTTGCCTCAAAAGTTCAGGCTTGATCGCCAGATAGTATGGGAGACGTTAATCAAAAAATATTTCTTAAGAAAATGATTCCTGAGGTTGAGGGTCCGATTATTGAAATTGGCAGTAAAGATTATGGCAATACATCATCTTTTCGCGATTTCTATACAGGAAATGAGTATATCGGAACTGATCAGGAAGCAGGTAAAGGGGTCGATGTTGTAATCGATTTGATGACGACGATACATCCATTAAAAGAAAATTATTTTGAACTTGGGATATCCTGCTCTGTTCTGGAACATTGTTCCAAGCCATGGATTATGGCAGATAATATCAGCAGATTAATAAAACAAAATGGAAAACTATACTTGTCTATTCCGTGGGTTTGGAGATATCACCCATATCCTGATGATTACTACAGGTTTTCATACAAAGCAATTCCGATCCTTTTCAGTGGATTTCAATGGGGAGATTCATATTACTCAACAAATGTTGAGGAAGAAATCTTTAGAATAGACGGGGGGGGGGGTAGCATTTCCAGGTCTTGATGACAAAATGGCAAAATTTATTGATAATGACCGTAATCAAAAAAGAAAGTATCTGCCATACCTTATGGTAAACATGATTGGCATAAAAAAATGATGAAACAATTTATTGTGCCTCCTCCGGAATTCATATACCCCATAAGCCACTCGAGCGCGGATGGCTTTCTCAGGAGCGGGAAAGAAGTTGTATCAGTGTTGAAAAAACTCAACGTTGTCAGAAACGATTCAAAGGTTCTTGAAATAGGGTGCGGGCCGGGAAGACTTGCATTGAATCTGACGGAATATCTGAAGAATGGCAGCTACACAGGAGTAGATATTATTA
Source organism: Planctomycetota bacterium (assembly GCA_016206485.1). GTDB lineage: Bacteria > Planctomycetota > MHYJ01 > JACQRL01 > SBBU01 > JACQRL01. The sequence continues at coordinate 16,114 of JACQRL010000417.1, forward strand.
AGGAATACATAGACTGGTGCAGCAACAATATAAGCAGGCGCTACCGAAACTTTCATTTTATTCATGTCCCTATTTACAATCAGGTATTCAATAAAAAAGGTACTTATAAAGCAAGCAGTTATACCTTCCCGTTTCCAAATCATTCATTTTCATCAATAATTTTACAATCAGTGTTTACTCATATGCTCCCGGACGATGTAGAAAACTATCTTTCTGAGATCAGCAGACTTCTTACCAGAAATGGCAGATGTTACGCATCTATGTTTATCTATGATTTTAAGGAGAGAAATCTTCTGCCGATGAACTGCAGACATCACTTCATATCTCCTGTAAAAAAAGATGGTAGATTTAACGGTGCCTGGTGCGCAGTTAATTCGGATCCGGAGTCTAATGTTGCATATGACCCGGATTTTATTAATGAAATGACAGGAAGAAATGGTTTAAAAATTGACGGATCGATCAGATATGGCCAGTGGAGAGGCGGAGGTAAAGGATTAACAAATCAGGATATAATGGTATTGAAAAAACGTCCAATGCTGCATGTAAAAATACAGAGGAGCAATCCGGCCGCAGATTATGATGCGTATATAACGGAATGGTTTAAACTGAGATGTATCCCGACATTTCGCAATGTGCTTGAATCTGTATCAAAGTTTTTGATTAAGTTAAAGTCTGACGGGATTAAGAGGATTGCTGTTTATGGTACAGGCATACCGGGCATCATAGTCTACTTGTCAAATATTTATGCGGGTAGACCTGTCAAGATTGTCGGAATGGTCAGCGATAGTTCCGGGAAGCAGGTGAAGATTGTAAAAACCATGGATTTAAAATCGATTGCAAAATTGAGGCCGGATGCCGTTGTAGTATCTGTAACAGCCAATGTTCAAGGAGAGGCAGCTAAGTTAAGAAAAAAATTTGCAGGCAACATTAAAATTTATGACATCAATGAAATCATCTCAGCATATATGCCAGTGAGCCTGTAGGACTATCGATATATTTCACAGATTTAAAGTGATCTGCGTAATTTTGACGGGAGATCACTTAAAAGTTTGTTTCAATGGTGTATTCTTTGGTTGGAACATCATTTGAAAAGTTTTTAAGTATTTCTCTGCAGGCAGTATGGAGCTTTTTGCTTCTGCTATCCTTATTTTGTTGGAGCAATTCTATCGCGGTATATATTCTTGCGTCGACCATTTCTTTTTTTTGATCATCGGTCGAATTGACCGGAATTGGTCTTTGCGCAAGCAGCGCCAGAGTTTTTGCGATATTGAATCTGATGCCGGCGTCTGATCTCTTTGGTTTGTTTGTATTTGAGATGACATCTTTTATTGCGGATAAAAGTCTGTCACTGTAATTGCGGTATAAGTGGTTGTTTTTAACATTCTGCCATCCTTTTGTTGCGATCTTAATTCGCTTGGCGTGATTTTTCAGATAATATTGTATTTTTGCGACTGCATCACTGACATTAAATTCTTCGTATATTGCCATTTGATTGTTTTTAGCGAGTTGGTTAATGCCGTTTTCTATCATTGGGGTCAGGAGAAGAGCTCCCGCGGAAGGAATTTCAAAAAATCTTCTGTTGATCTCGCTTTCCTGGCAGAAATTAATCCCGATTTTTGACTTAGGGTATACTTCAAACCAGCTTTTAGTCCCTATGAAATACTTTAATTTTAACCTGTCTAATTTTTCTTTTAATTTTGTGAAGAAATCCCTTTTATGTTGCTGGAAATGCAGGTTGAAATGTCCCACATATGATACGTCATACTCCCTTTCGGTTGTAGGTATAAATTTTTCACATTGTTCAGAAGTTACGTCGCTCCACCATGGGCACCAAAAAACCTTATTTACCCCTGATTCTTTGTAATATTCAATGTAGTCTTTTTGCGTTGTAATTACTGCGTCAAATGCGCTTGAATAATATCCTCCCCATTCTTTTATCATATGAGGGTCAGCTGCAAAATATATCCGAGGGATATTGATTTCATGTATATCAGAATAGATGTTGTTTCCTGCTCTCCATCCATTCAGAATGACATCGGGCTTAGGATTGATCTTTTCAAGCAAAGGTTTCAGTTTTCTTACCTTTCCTGCTATTATGTAATCCGATTCAAATGTTGACTTAAATTCGTCTGAAGACGCTGTTATAATATCATGCTGTTGTAAAAGAGGCTTGTCGCTTTTTATAGGATCTAAATAAAGAATTCGCACGCTAAATGGTACGCTGATATTTCGTCCAGCTGTTTGTAAGCGGCGCAACAAACTCTTTATCCAAGAAAAGAATGTCTTTAGACAATTTTGAACAGTCAGGGGTATTATTTTCTATTTGGGATAACAGAGATGGCCTTACATATCCTTTTGCAATGTGCTCTTTTATGTAATCGATAGAAATGAACTTTTCTTTAACTGCTTCGATGAGCTCTCCTACCCATAAATAGCACAGTTTATTTTCTGTAGATGTCCAGGGCTGATATTTCATATATGTGTAATGTATCAGCGCTGTTTTATTTTCTTCATATTTTTCAATGGAGTTCCATGTGTAGTCAATATCAGGTTTTGGATCTCCGGCTATGCACATTTTGAACATCAGCTGTTCGTAATTGATGGCGCCTCTATCGAGGAGCTGAACAATCTCATTTATATTCCATTTAAGTTTGCTGCAGTCGAGAAACATAACGCTGAACTCTGACCTGCTTTTATCATCGTGCGTATTTGTATAAAGCAGATCTGATTCATTGAATGGATGTGTCCAGAGCCCTCGAATATCTTTGAAGACCTGCATATCTGAATCCATGTATATTGCCTTTCCCGTATATTTGTTTAGTTGAGGAATAAGAAATCTTTGGAAAGAAAATGTTGTTTTCGGCCGGTTAGAAGGATCTTTTGGGGTGGGTATGTCGATGTTTGAGTTGCACAATGGAATTACTTTGGTACTGAGACTCGCATTTTTTAATATGGAATATTCGAGTACTTTTGTTGAAAGCATCTGCTCTTTGTTTGTCCCCACATAGATGCGGATGGGCGATTCAATGTTAAGGGGTGAATATTTCACGCCTGTTTTCATCATTATTTTGGCCATGGGTTTGAATTGGACGTCATACTTATTCGGATTATTGTGTGTTGTATTTTTCATATATTCAAATTCCTTACTGTATGTTGCGCCGCCGTCTATTCCCAGAGAGTAAACTCTTTTGGCTCCGGCCGTTGCTAAAAGGCTTAAGACACAACCTCCGCTATAGGCTCCAAATGGAACAACAGGGGAGTTGTCATGTACTTTTTTGCAGCTGGATAAGTTGTACCATAGTAATCTGCCTTGCATGTCGAGTGTTTGCAGCGTTTTGTTTTCTAAGACCAGATCGTCAAGTCTTCTGGTCCCGCCAAAGTCTCCTTTAATGTGGGGGTAGAATGGCATGACTGCATAGTTTGCATTTTGGAGTATAGAATTGCCGCATTGATCAACGACTTCATAGTCTATCATATGGGCAAGCAGGACCTTCTGTTCACGTATAGTATGATTTAATGAGATGGTGTAATATTTTGTCAGATCATAGCTGTTTCGAAGTGAAAATGATGGACCTTTTCCAAACATTAACCATGTTTTATCATTTTTTCCGCCATTTGAATTGAACCAGTCAAAAAAATTAATCATTACGCTCTCTGTTATTAACTGTAAAATAGGTTTACAGTCCTATCAGATGTATCGTCTGGTTAATACAGATTCTGAAGGCTTTTTTTTTGGCGTTTTGACGTTAGCGCTTTGAATTGACTTGAAACGTATTATTGTTTAGACTGATTAGGCTGTCATGACTGTATAGACAGTTAAGACTGAAATTGGGACGTTGTGTAACGGTAGCACGACAGACTCTGGATCTGTCTGTCTAGGTTCGAATCCTAGCGTCCCAGCCATTTAGGTATATTCCGGGCACATCCTTTACAGTTTATTCCGATGACATAGTTTACACTTTTTTTAGGCATATAAGATCTATTAA
>JACQRL010000404.1 GCA_016206485.1 Planctomycetota bacterium
GGGCGAGCGTTTCGCGGGGAAGAGAAACGTTCTCAAAAGATCTGAGCGTATATTAGGTCTGATCCGTGATGAAGCATGGAAGGAAGGGGACTCTGTTTTCAGCCTTCCCAAGACAAAAATAATTGCAATAAAAAAGAAAAAGAAAGTAAAAGAAAAGACTGCTGAAGGGGCAGCTACAACAGCAGAGGGAGCAGCACCTGCAGCTTCTTCCAGTACTGCACCTGCTAAAAGCGCTCCTCCTAAAGCTTAACTGTAGATCTTGTTTACCGGAATTATTTCCAATACAGCCGAGTTTTCGAAATTAACTTCGTCACTCCTTATAAAATGTAAGAAACTGTCTGCTCACCCCGGTAACAGTATCTCAGTCAATGGAGTCTGCCTTACAGTCAAGACTATTAAAAATGGGATAATTTGTTTCGACCTTTCTGAAGAGACAATAAAAAAAACCAGTTTCAAACATCTTAAAACAGGGGATATCCTCAACATCGAATCTGCTGTGAAATTGTCAGATAGTCTGGGTGGCCATATAGTTACAGGTCATGTAGATTGCACAGGACAGATTGCTGAAATCAGAAAACTCAGGCAGTCACGCGAGATAATTATAACTATTCCTTCCAAATTCAAAAAACGGGTTGTCGAAAAAGGATCGATTGCAGTCGATGGAATAAGTTTGACAATAGCAAAGGTTATAAAAAACGGTGCCATGATCTCTCTAATACCTTATACTCTCGAAAAGACAAACATTGGCCTAAAGAAAAAAGGGGATATCGTAAACATAGAATTTGATATTCTGTACAAATATGCAAAACAAAAGAGTTCGACAGCCAATGACAATATTTCGATCGATTTACTTGTGAAAAGCGGTTTTATTGCCTGATGCCAGCGCTTTTTATAAGCGATTTCAATTCTTCTTCGTTATACGCATGCGCTACTGCATCATTGTAACTCAAATAGCCTGCATTGTAGAGTTCGAAAATTGATTTGTTCATTGTCATCATCCCAACATTAGAAGAAGTCTGCAGCACAGAATATATTTGATGTATCTTATTTTCTCTTATCAGAGACTTTATAGCATAATTTGAGATCAAGACTTCCATTGAAAGAACTCTTCCGGTTCCAAATGATTTTGGAATTAACTGCTGCGCAAGTACTGCCTCAAGTGTAAGAGAAAGCTGCATTCTAACCTGATTTTGCTGGTGTGGCGGGAAAGAATCAATAATTCTTGTTACAGTAGAAGACGTATCATTTGTATGAAGGGTCGCAAAAGTAAGATGTCCCGTTTCAGCGATTGTTAAAGCGGCCTGCATTGTTTCAAGGTCTCTCATTTCACCTACAACAACAACATCAGGATCCTGTCGTAAAACATATTTCAATGCATTTTTAAAATCGTGTGTGTCGTGACCAACCTCGCGCTGGGTAATCAACGCTTTTTTATTCTTAAAAACATATTCGATCGGATCTTCAACCGTAATTATATGAACATTTTGATTCTGGTTTATATATTCAATCATTGAGGCAATTGATGTTGTTTTTCCGGAGCCTGTAGCACCCGTTACTAGAACCAATCCTTTTTGAAGATCACAAATCTTCTTACACATACTACTCGGCAGACCAAGATCTTCAAAGGTTTTAATCTGGAAATTAACAGCCCTGAAACATGCTCCTAAAGTGCTCCGTTGTCTGTATATATTAACCCTGAAACGTCCAACCCCTTTCAGCGAAACTGAGAAATCAAGCTCCAGTTCTTTTTCGAATTTGGCTATTTGCGCCTCTGTCAGCAAACCATAAATCAATTTCTTAACAAAATCCGGAGTCATTGGATCGGTATTCAGAACTTTCAACATGCCATAAATTCTTAAAATAGGGGGCGCCCCTGTGGAAATATGCAGATCGCTTGCATCCTGTTGAAGCATCACCTGAAGAAGTCTTTCGAGCGTTGGATTCGATTCAATTATCTGCTTTTCTGCAGATTTAGCAGGAGCTTTTTCCTGCCTACCGTCACTCATCCTGTTGCTCCTGTTTCATCTGTGCCTTTATTTTTTCAGCTAATTGCGAAGGGACAACATCATAATGAGAGAGCTCAATAGAAAATGTGCCTTCACCTGCAGTTACAGAACTCAATTCTGTAGCATAATTAAGCACTTCAGCCAGCGGGATCTGAGCTTTTATTACCTGCAACTTACCTTTACTATCTACTGTTTGTATTCGACCTCTCTTTGAAACCAACTGTCCCTGAATGTCGCCCAAAGACTGAGCAGGAACACAGACATCAAGATTCACTACCGGTTCAAGTATAACAGGTCTCGCCTTCAAAAAAGCATCCTTAAAAGCCTTTGATCCTGCAAGTTCGAAAGATTCATTACCTGAATCAACTTCATGATATGAGCCATCATGGACAGTCACTCTGACATCTATTACAGGATAACCGGCAATGACTCCCCTTTCTAAGGCTCCCTTTACACCTTTTTCAATAGCCGGAATAAACTGCCCGGGAATCTTACCTTGTGTGATAGCATTTTCAAAGACAAAACCTTCACCTCGCTTCGACGGTTCAACTGTGAGATATACTTCTCCGTACTGGCCTCGCCCACCTGATTGTTTTTTATGTTTATGATGACCTTCAGCTGAAGTTGTCACAGTTTCATTATATGGAATTTTTGGAGTTTTTGTTGTGACTTCTGTTTCAAAAGTATTTCTCATCCTTGCAAGAGTCACATCAAGATGCAACTGACCTAATCCGCTTATTATAAGTTCCAGTGTCTTTGAGTCTCTTGAAACACCAAATGTCGGATCGGCATCTCTCATCTTCTGAAGAGTTGAACTGAGCTTCGCCTCATCTTTCTTTGCCTTCGGCTCAGCTGCAAGAGAAATAACCGGCTTCGGAAATGACAAAGGAGTTGCAGAAGCATTCACAGATGTTTTGGTAAGAATATCTGAAATAGATAAGTCTTCCATTTTAGTCACAGCTATTATATCACCTTCCCCGACCTCTTGTATAGACTTTTGATCCGGTCCAAATGGTTTAAATACCGAACTGATCTTATAACTATTTTGAGTCCTGAGATTGTATATTGACTCTCCCGGTTTCAAATCTCCTTTATAGATCTTTATAAAAGAAATCTTTCCGACAAATTTATCGCTGTTACATTTAAAAACCCTGCCGACAAAAGATGCGCCTTGACTACAAGTCTCCCTAATATCTTTTGGAACATTCCTGAATTTAAGATTGGAGACGAGCAGGGTCAACAGCTGCGCAATACCCACTCCATCAATTGAATTACATGGAATAACCGGGAAAAACGTTCCCTTTTCAAGAGCTTTAGAAAGTGCTGATTTATATTCATCTGGGGTCAGCTGTGTACCGCTCAGGTATTTCTCCAAAAGTGAGTCATCAGCTTCGATAATTTTCTCAGCTATTTGTGGAAATATATCTTTAACATTTTCAGGAAGCGCGGCGGGATCATCAAGTAATGACAAAACTTTTGTAAATTCCTTGCCATTCCCATCAGGAAAAAACAACGGAGCGCAGTTATCTGACAAATTCTCTCTAATATCAGATAGGCAGGTCTCGAAGGATTTATCAGTGGTATCAAACTTCGTAAGCATGACTATCCTTGGAATGCCATTTTCCTCTGCATACTCCCAGAATTTCCTTGTAGAAACCGTCACCCCGGACGACGCATCTACACAGACAATCGCGGCATCTGCGGCATAAATGCCTGTAAGCACCTGCCCTGAAAGCTCGATATATCCGGGTGTATCAATCAAATTAATAAGGTTTCCATTATAATCACAGAAAGCAATATCAGCAAACAGGGTGGTTCCTCTGTTTTTTTCTTCTGAGTCTGAAATCATAACAGAACTTCCATCTTTGGCAAAGCCGAGCTTTTTTGTCGATTTACTTGTCAAAAGAATCTGCTCAGCAAGTGTTGTTTTCCCAGACGAATTGTGTCCAAGAAAAACCAAATTAATTGTGTTGTTAGCGTTATATTTCGACATGGGTTTTTTTTATAGTAAGAATCTATAATAAGTCAAATTAAACCTGCTAAACGCTCCTTTCAAACCCAGAAAGTTACTATTTAAATTCCTACTCGTGTTGTTCAGGTTGTTTTTTGCTCGATGTGATGAAAAAGAATAAAATAAACAACACCAACAATACAAAACTGGCATAAAAATAACTGCTGCCGGAAAAAGTTACAAGGTCACTGATTCTTCCGTAAAGTAATGATAATCTTCCCATTACTGTCGCTCCATATAATCCTCCAAGATATATAATAATAAGTACCAGCGCAATTTTAGATGTACCTATAAGAACTCCCTTTTGTTCAGACGAGAAAAAGAAATACAAAAGCACAGATATGACACCAACAAGAATCAAAAGTTGTTGAAATGTAGCCCCGGAACTAATACTCTCCTGACTAAAACTTATCGGGGCAATTGTTTTTGAAACCTGAGCAAGCAAAAACGAATCAATTGCAGAGGGAATTACAATACCTGCGGTATATCCGATCAAAAAAGCCATGGTCCACCTTGAAAGCCATTGCAGTGTGGGAATAAATCTTGCAAAAAGAAGCAGGCCGCCAATACATGCCAGAACAATAATTATTTGTTCTGAACCCTTAATAGATTTACTTCCTTCACTATCAAACAGTTTATGCCAAACCAATGGTTTGAGTGCCTGATATAATGCTATACTGCCTACATAACCTAAACTAACCCCAATATAAATGTTTTCTGCCAGCTTAAATATAAAACTGTCTTTATACAATAACGAAAAAATAGCCAAAGTAAAAAATACTGAAACCCAAGCCCCCAAAATCATGTTGAATTCCATATTATTTCTTTAAAATATTTCCAAGTATTATCAGAACAACTATTAATAACTGCCCGAGAGAAATGGCATTTACTCCTGCTGTCCCTTTATCATTAATGCCAACAAGCTGTTCATATTCACCTGCACCGCGCATCGCGCCCACCATTCCTTTTAATTGTCCTGTGCTAATGTACTGTTGATAAGTGGGTTCAACAACAGCTGTTGTCGCGCAAATGAAATCTATTTTGAACTTATCTGTTGCCATCTGGATCCATGTTTCAGGCCCCGGATTTCCAGCCCCAAAATCAATCAAAAGAGGAAAATCCTTTAAACTTTTTATATCTTTCATAATTGGAAGTTCATCCGTTTTCTTTCCATAAAAATCTGTCCTATATTGGGTGTAAATGCTTTCTCCAAGCCCAACTATTACCGAATATTTACCAGGTCTGAATCCTAAGTAGCACCAATCCTTTCCATATTCGATTTTTTTACCTGTCTGCTTTTCAAACTGCTTTGTTACAGATCCCAAAATCTCCACAGCCAAAACTGGAGCGGTTTCCCATAAACTCATGCATACGATCTTTACATTTCTTCTTAGTAGATGCCAAATAGTAGCACGCGCAGTGGGCTCAATTTCTGGCTTGGAACCGGGATCAAAATCAAAAGAAACAAGCACAGTTGATCCTTCCGGAATCTTCTCAATAGCATTGTAATAGCCTTTAGTTGAAGGAGACGCATGAACCTTCCCAATACTAAACTGGAAATACATAGGCAATATCATTACTATAGCAACAAGAAGAAAAATAAATCTTCGTGTCATTCTTTCCCCAACCAGCTTTTATCAATACCCAAAATAGTCTTGATAGAAACAACCACCATACCAAGAGTTATTCCTATCTGGATAGCCCTTTGAGCAATCATTGACGGATTTTGTAATATCCATGAAACATATTCTGACAAAGGAATAGCATGTTGTCCTGCCACTAATTTATACAGATCATTAACAAAAGGAATTCTTCCCAAAATTACAATTGTAGCTGTTAAAAAAAGAATCAGACTCAAATAATTTTTAATTCTAAAAGCTCTATATGCCGCCGACGCAATGAAAAACCCCAATAGACTGAACATTGTTGCCTGTAAAGGAACATACATATACATGAAAATCCAGCCTATCCCTGATAATTGCCCTTCAAGCGTAAGATATTCACCATGACTGAAAAGGGCGGAAACAAAAGTAACAAAAAGCGCGACAATCAGAATTAAACTGAAACCAAACCCTTTATCTCCTTTTCTTACTCGATCAACGTTATATACTATCACATATAAGATACCAAAGAAAGTTCCAATCGCTGAAATAATATTAAATGCATTGCTTCCCATATCACGTGAATATGAACTAAACTTTGTCGGAGAGTAAAACGTCAGGGCAAAAAACAATCCTCCTACAAAACAGATCAGTAACGGCAGATTTCTCTTTAAAAATACCATAACCTAGAATGGTTTAAAAACATCAAGCATTTTTGCATTGACCGCTGCTTGCGGGTCACTAACTGCAATGATTGATATGCTTATTGTAGCAACCAAGATTGCCGCAGTTACCAAAATTCTGAAATAATCATGAATCTTTATACTGGAAAGCAATGAATACTCTCTTGAAAGATAAGCACCAGCAGCATACAACTCTTCCCCGATCAACGTATAATCACACGCTGCAAAGAAAAATGGAAGCTGATGCAACGCATCTGTTCCTGCTATCTGAATCGCTCCAACTGAAGCTGCAGTTTCAGCTAATACCAAACTTTCAGCAAAGAAATACCCCATGTAAATACACGTAGCAGGTTTCTCTCTCATGTAAATACCTTCCATTTTTGACACATAAGCAAACTGATCAGGAGAAACAAAAAAGTTGGAACTCTCTTTATAGAGATGAGGTTTTCCAGCCCTTGTATATGCCTCCTTTGTAATTTCCTGACAAATTACCATATTAAGAGGTGATCTGTGCGGAACAAGCAGGGGAGTTTCATATGACGCTACCTTGTGCGCAACTTCGCCAAGAATACCAAAAGACGCGACAAGTGAAATGCTGGCGAGCGGATCTTCTCCTATTTCCATCATCCCAAGCTGATAAACAACCGGTTTTCCCATTTCAGTAGCTCGTCCGATAGCTTCTTCTAAAGCATCAAGCCCGGCAAGTTTTCTAATAAACAACTCCTTGCGCTTAGCTATCCAAGCAAAATATATTATCAAAACCAGAAACCCCAGAACAACTATCAAATTATTTAATTTTTTCGAATCAAAAAAATTTTCAACTGCTTCTCCATCAGCTGTCGCAACAAGTTTATTATTTTTTGTTAATTCAACTTTATATTTGCCCTGATTTGGGACCTTCAGAGCAACAGCATATTTATTACTATTTTTGTCAAATACCCAAAATGGAAGTTTAACAGCGCTGGCCAAATATTCCTTATTTGTTGATGAAAATGAAACCTTTCCTATAGATTCACCTTGTCCATTGAAAATCCTAACCTCATACTGACAAGGAATCTCATTTACATTCCATACAGCAATAACCTTCGTCCCATCATCATCTGGATAATCTATAACGTGAAAATCATTCTGCAAAAGACAAAGCAGGAATAAAGCTGTCATTTTATGTTACGGGCAATTTATGGATCATATACAAAATGTCAATATAAGATTTTTGCAGATAGTTTGCTGAAACCTGCATAAACTCACAAAATAACCAGAATATTGCAAAAAAGGCAGGATGAAATGATAAAATAAAGTAACGCTATAAATTTTCTTCCAATGTTTGCTTATAAATGATAATTTTTTGTATTTCACTTGTTCCCTCGCCTATTTCGCACAATTTCGCGTCGCGGTAGAGTCTTTCAACACCATATTCCGCCATATAACCATATCCGCCAAGGA
>JACQRL010000413.1 GCA_016206485.1 Planctomycetota bacterium
CTATTTCTTTATTTTTCTTTTTTGAATAATCAACCACTAGTTTTATGATATCAAAATTCAGTAAGGGCTCTCCACCTTGAAATTCTATAGTTATATGTTTAGAAGGAGATTTTAAGATTAAGTCGACAGCTTTTGTAGCAGATTCTTTACTCATGTCATACTGCATTTTATCCTCACTAACTATTGACGCATGACAATAATTACAATGATGGTCACACCTGAGGGTAGCAACAATCATATGCAGTGCTGTAAAGTTCTGTAGAAAGTTTTTTTTAGTTCTGTATTTTAGTGAAAGCATTTTTATAGGTGTTTCAATTGACGTATCTATTAAGAAATGCTTGGACTTTAAGGTCTTGAATAAATTGTCCTTTAATTTTAATTCATAATTATATACCTGTTTAAATTCGTCATTAGTTACAAATTCGTATTGCCCCACTTGATTGACTAATAAAACTTTACTCCTTAGCCGTCTAAAATTAAATGGCAATAATTGATAGGGTCGTTTGCTGATTGTACTGATCATAACTTATTGATCCTATCTTTATTAATAGGTTTAAAGGCCTCTTCTACAACTCTATCTCTAATATGACCGAAGTCATGCTCACAGTTCAGTCTAACTTGCTGATCAATAAGCTCATTACAAAATTCTTTGGTGATTGAGTTCAAATCTTCTCCTTTGATTTTATTCGAGAAATCAACACAAATTATTCCATTTCTGAGTTCGCCAATATTTATATATACTCTATGAGTGAATAAATAACTTGTATTGAGTATTGCCTTTTTTTCAAAGATGTTGGAATTTATTTCAAGTATTTGTTTATCATCTTTATTGAATTCCTGTTTGATACCCTCCATTTTTATTCAAGACATGAACAACAATCAATCACATTTATCGACTATCGAACAATTGACCATCTACTAGAAAACTTACCTTTACCTTCATAAGGTAAGTCTATCCCATATATGAGTAATGAGAGTGGTGTGAGTGGTGTGAGTGGTGGGACGAGTGTGAACTATGGGAATAGTGTGAGCCATGAGTATTTACATCAATATTACTATTATATACTGAACTCCAATGTTGCAGAACAAAGGGTGAACTCGAATTTTGCAATTTCAAGTTATCAGTGTTAACAGATTTAGCTTCTAAGAAATTGCCAGAAATTGAAGCTATTATAAATGCAAAAAGAACAGTAATTCCAAAGTACAGTTTCTTTAATAGACTCATATTACCTCCACTACAAAATATTGTAGAAGTATATTAACTATGGTGTCTTACCATGTCATCTTGACTTCACCCCCGTATATTGGGTAACAGTTTAAGATAAAGAGAGGGTAAGTTTACTTGTGGTCTCTTGACACATATTAATATGGGATATGATTGCTTGAACCCTCCGTTCTTGGACTCCCAATGCAATCGAGATATCTCTAGCTGTTTTCCCAAGATTGAGAAGTAGCTCTATCTTGTTTCTTTCTTTTAATAACTGGCTCACTCTAGTTCGACTTATACCTAACTCTTTTCCTATGGCTCTGAGACTGCATCTTTTTGCTCTAAGATTATACACCTCTCCAATATTTTCCGGTTTGACCTTCAGATTCCTGATTCCAAACACGCTCTTTCCCTCAGCCTTTCTTCGTCTCATACCTGATCTAACCCTAGAACTTATCATATTCCGTTCAAATTCTGCCATTGCACCTACAATATGAAATAGCAACTTTCCAGCATCTGTAGAGGTATCAAACCTTTCCTTCAAACTGACAAAATCAATACAAAGTTCTTTAAACAGCTCTATCGTATCTATCAAATTCCTAAGACTTCTTCCCAATCTATCCAGTCGTACAACAACAACAGCATCAAATCGCTTACTTTCTGCATCCTTGATCAATCGATTCAACTCTGGTCTGTCATCTAAAACACCAGATACCCCATTATCACAGTAAACGTCAGATATTTCACATACATTTTGAGATGCAAATTGCCTCAATTCCACAAGTTGGTTTTCTATAGTATCCCTTTCTGCCTGTATTCTTGAAGATACTCTAGCGTAAAGTGCGACTTTTTTCACAGTTGTTATTCAATCACAGAGATTCTCTACACTTTTTGCACACGTCAATAAACGCAGCATCGCTGAAATTGCCTTTACAGTTATTGCATGCCAAGACTCTATTATTACATATTTTACAAACACCCAAACCCATCCAGGTAGTATCCCTGTTTTCGTCAACATATGATTTACACCCCTCGCAGGACAACATCTTAGTATTCTCATGGCCATGTAGCCAAGTAGAGTGAGTATCAACAAAATCATTATTTTGGTCTATTTCCAGCGTTTGCTGGGGGTTATTGAGCTTTTCATTATCAATAGAAGTCATCATGGTCACATGGTCACTAGTATTATCAGGAAAGATATAAGCCGGTAATAATCCTTTTATCTCAACCTTGTTTAGCTGCAATGCTTTATATGCATAGTCCTTAGAATTAGGATGCTCTCCATTGTCTTCAATAATCCCATCATCTTTCAGTTTTTCTAGATGACGTCTTAGTGATCTATCTTTAATATTTCTTTCTTTACCACGCAGATAGCCGGCTATTTCAACCCTTTTCTTAGTGGAATCACCTTCTTTAAGAAACTCATAGATTAAATGGTCTACTTCTGAAAGTTGTAGATATGTAAAATCAAGAAATTGAGAAAGTAACTCAAAGGCATTGATATAATCTTCTTTGTTAGCCACTAACTGTCCTTGCGATGTTTTCTCACGCTTTCCTTGGTGATGTATTGTACTCGCCTTAATAAGAGTATATATCTTATCTATGTCCCTCCTGGAACGGAGGTATCCAGTCGGGAACGCATTTGCAATCTTATCAGCATAGGGGATAATAACATCAAAGGGTTTTAATGAATCGAAAGCACACTGAATTATTAATTCATTATCCTTATCATGCCGGATAGGCATTTTCCCCATATTTTTTTGTCCTTTATAGGCTAAGATTGCCTTTGTATGTTCTTTTGTCATCGTTGTATAAAGACTGACAACACGTGTTTCGAGTTCTGTATCCAATCTTGATTTAGTTGTTGTTGTCCAGATTACACATGGGGAAGCACTTTTATTTATTTGTTTTGAAATAAACTTTTCACCACTATTACTTTTCTCCTTTGTTGTGACGAGCTTAGATATGCATCCTTCAGTGATGATTTGCTTAATTGGCTTGTAGCATTTTTCCATCCCTTCTTCTTCTTTTATAAAGATAATTTTCCCATCCAAACTCTCATCTGTATAATAAAGACTTTCAGGGGTGATATCTGTTGAACTTAATTTGTATCTCTTTGGAATACATCGTAGTACCATTGAAGCAATATGTGACTTTCCTGATGCCGAGCCTCCCTTACTCACTATACTAAGTTGATGCTCATTCTGTTCGCAAATAACCTTCAACGATGCAATCGAGAGAATATGCATTTTTATATTGCATTCTTCACCGACCACAACTTGTTGTACATGATTAATCCAGAAGCTATAAAGTTTCCCTTCAGATATAAGTTGCAAAGCTTTTTTCTTTATCTCCGGTGGAAAACCATCTTGCTTCGCTTCTGATTCTTCCAAAAACTTTGATAGTTGTTCTCTATCTCCGCCTGCATTAACCCAATCTGCCAGATCCTTACAGTTTCTAGGTAAGGAAGGGCATAAAACTGCCTTTACCCCTGATTTTGTCATGGCATCAAATACCTGCTTCCCATGCTTTAATCCAATATCATCATTATCTGGAATAATATAGACTCGGAATGGTTTAAGTGATTGATTATATTCATCATTCCATTTACCAGCACCTCCTGGGTTACACGTTGCAGTAAACCCTAACTTTCTAGCTGTTTCAACATCCTTCTCCCCCTCTAGGATTAAAACAATCGAATCCTTTTCACAGTGAATAAGTTCTGGAAGTCTATAGAGAACTCGCCTAATGCCGTTTAAGTTATAAATCCATTTTCCATTATTCTCAGAATTTGGGCGTCTTTGATTAAAACCCTTTGGATTATACCTGACAACCTCGAATAATAAATTGCCGTGCTCATCATTATACGGATAGACCTCAACGACTTCTCTCCTAGCTTCATTAGTAGTATCATATTCAAAACTTAACGCCTCAGCAATTGAGATGTCATTCCCACTGAAGTGGCAACTAAAGCATTTTCCAACCCTCTTCTCAACATTGTAAGAAAACGATGGGTGTTCATCATACCCATCATCATTACTGTGTTTTGGACATCTGAATATATATTCGCCATTAGTCGCTTGTCTGGTGTCAATTGTTTGTAAATAATTTAAAATATATTCATGAGCTTTATCAGTTTTTCTAGAATTCATACTCACCCCAAGTTTTTGCATCTAAGTGAATATACAGATTTGGTTCGGTTTTAATGATCTCATACTGATTGATTGGAATCCACAGAAATGAACCATTTTTAGTTTGCAAATAGAACCGGTCAAAGTCCCAGTCAACACATACTACTCGACATGCAAAACAATCGTCAAATAGCGGGTGGGGTTTTTGGAAACAATTATCTCCAAATAGCTTGACCCATAACTCCTTAAATAGAGTTACTTGCAAAACATGGTTACTCATTTCTGTTCTTTTGGGTTGTTAAAGGAGGGGTCGGAATTGACCCCTCCGTTTTCACGCCTTTTCTAGCACTTCCTGGCGTTATTTGAAATGGTTGATTATTCCCTACTCTGTATTTATCAAGAATCCCTAGAAACTCGCCCTTAGGTATAAGAAATTTCTTTCGTTTTCCAGTCGGGCCCACGGCTAGCGCCGGTAAAAACCCATTGTTAATTAACCAATAACAGTGACTTTTCGAAACTTTCAAAAAAGAACAAACTTCACTGACTGACAACATTTCAAATTCTGCTTCAGTCATTTTATTGTTTATTTTCATATTCAAACGATAGTAAAAAATAGAACCCGTCTCAACCTATCTTTGGATAAATCTTTATCTGTAAATGTATAACTTCATTAAATGCCGGCTGGACCC
>JACQRL010000412.1 GCA_016206485.1 Planctomycetota bacterium
AATTCACTGGAAAATATCAAGGCGCATATATATTTTATTTGATCGCCTTCTTCCATATCAATCGAGAAGGAGGGCTCTTGTCGCGGAAATTTTAAAAACTACTAGAAAAAGATTATTTGATAGCGGAAGCGAATATAATATATCGCCTTCTAAAATAAGAAAGTTGATAAAGTCAAGACGAAAGTTATTTTTGAGTAAAAATGACATAAAATATAATAAAGTCGCAGTATATGTCAGTTCGGACGGAAATTTTTTTTATAAGGAAATTTTTGAATTAATTTGTTGTGGGTTTGAGGACATTGGATTACATGTTGTCCGATGTAGCCAAAATACAGGCTACGTTCCGTGTGTCGATTGGCATGTTGTTGTTGCTCCGCATGAGTTTTTTTACTTTGGGAATGGTCAAATTCGGGAACATGAGATACCAGAGAATACAATAATCATAACATCAGATCAAAGGGATACGCCTTGGTTCGAGACGTGCAAGCGTTACTTTGAGAAAGTATATGCAGTCTGGGATATAAACTATCAGATGTATCGTTTTTTGAAAAGAAAATATAGATATGTGTCGTACCTTCCTCTCGGCTATTCCGACCGCTTTGTATGGTATTACAATATAAAGACATTACCCAATAATAAATTTACTTGCTTTCTCGGGTCAAGCATAATAAACTTTTCCAGCAGCGAACGAGAGTGGGAAGACAGACCAATTGATATCGCATTTTTTTGTACAAAAAGCGATAAAAGGGACCTTTATTTTTCTATGAATGCACATTTTTTTTCGAGGTACAGATGTTACTTCATTTTTAAAGACCTTTCGGGCGGCCCCTTTCCTGCTGGCAGCTCATCGATCCCCGATACAGATACACTCAATGGCATTATCCAAAGAAGTAAAATTTTGCTCAACATTCATCGGGGTGCAGAGAAGTATTTTGAACCTCACAGGATTGTGATGAATGGAATGTGGAATAAAGCTCTTGTGATCAGTGAGTATTGCAATGATCAGCCGCCGTTTAAGAGCAATAGAGATTATGTTTCTTGCCATAATTCTAGAGTAACGGAAGAGATAGAATTTTTTTTGTCACCAGATGGAACAAGACATGCAAAAAAAATTATAGAAAACGCATATGCTACGCTCACCCAAAAGTGTTGCATGAAAGATGCAATAAAACGCAGTATCCGCGAATTATATTCTTTCTAATATGGGAGACGAAGTTTTTTTTGGTTACACCAATGATGGCAATTCAGAGGTTACAGTTGTTGTTAGTGTCTATAATTATGAACATTACATTCTGGAAGCTCTCGGTTCGGTAGCACTTCAAACATTGGATGACATTTCTCTAGTGATTGTAGACGATTGTTCTGTTGACAATTCGCTCAATATTGTTCTTAAATGGGCGAGAGAGCATTACATGAGGTTTGCAGATGTAACTATCATTAGACATAATGCCAATAAGGGACTCCCCGAGACAAGAAACACAGCGTTGCGTTTAGTAAAAACACCTTATCTATTTATTTTGGATGCCGATAATTGTATTTATCCTCGATGTATTGAGGCGTTGCTTAATGGAATTAAAAACTCAGAAGCAAGTTTTGCTTATTGTTATAACGAAATGTTTGGGAGTTCGCGCGGTCTATTCAATATCGAAGTGTGGGATCCAGAAAAACTTAAAAAAAGCAATTTTATTGACGCAATGGTTCTTATAAAAAAAGCTGTATTGGACGAGGTTTGTGGATATACCACATCATTGACCGATGGAATGGAGGATTACGAACTTTGGATAAAAATCGCTGAGATAAAGGGGTGGGGGGTCCAAATACCTGAAATTCTCGGAAGATATCGAGTCCATGGTGACTCAATGCTGCACTCACGTACAATGCCTCAGCACGATAAACTGGTAAATTATATAAAAGATATCCATCCAGTCTTTTTTGGCATTGACCGTTCTGAAAAATTGCGTCGCACTCGCATCCTAATCGTTATATCGGATTTTGACTATGGTGGTGCTCAGCGTTTTGCAATTCGCCTTGCCAACGAGCTATCAATCGATAACGATGTTTTTCTTTATGCCGTTCGCTCAAAGCTATTTCGCGAAGGAATTTTTAATGCAATCGATAGTAGAGTACATATATTAGAGAGCACTGCAAATACAGAAGAGCTAAGAAGATATATCAGCGAATACAGTATCGATATCATTAACTCTCATGTTTATATTTCAGATAAGCACGTATTTACTTCAATTGACGGCTTAAAAGATATGCCATGGGTTGTTTCAATGCACGGCTGTTATGAAAATGCAGATTATTTTGCAGAAATATTTGACAAGGAATTTAACGTGTACGCGAAAAAAATTTTATCAAGGGCAAACAAAATTATCTATGTGGCAGACAAGAACAAAACCTTTTTCAGATACGTTATTCCTAGCCCCGAACAAAAATCAAAAAAAATTTATAATGGATATATAAAGAAAAATGTTCCATCCCGTTCCAGAGAGGAGCTTTTCATATCACCAGGAGATTTTATTTTTGGCATTGCATCTCGTGCTTCGTTCGATAAGGGATGGGAGGAAGCGATAATTGCAACAGCTGAAATTAATAAAAAGGATGCAAAGAAAGCGCATCTCGTTCTTGTGGGCGATAGTGAATATGCACGGCAACTGCAGATGAGATATACCGATTACTCATTTATACATTTCGTTGGTTATTCGCCTCATCCTGAAGAGTGGATACAGATATTCGATGTAGGCCTTCTGCCGACTTATTTTAAGTCAGAGAGTCTTCCAAATACCATAATAGAATACCTCGCGTATAATAAACCAGTTATTGCCACTGACATCGGGGAAACTCGAAAGATGCTATTATATGATCACAATACCCCAGCAGGTATTCTTCTTTCGTTAAAAAAAAAACAACTCTATTAGCCCAGTGGAAATGGCGATGTCAATGGAAAAAATGATCGATAATCATGATGGAATGCTTGACGTCTATAAGAGAAATGCATCCTATGCAATTCATCAATTTGATATGCATCATTGTATTCAGTCATACACTCAGGTTTTTAATGAATGTATTGATGGAAACCATTACTCAGAATTTGATTTCTAAACATGAAGAAGGCTGCGGTTTACACACTTGCTCGCAATGAATCGATATTTCTCCCACTCTGGCTAACATACTACAGCAGATATTTCGATTACTCCGACATGTATGTGATCGACCATCAGAGTTCGGACGGAAGTACAACAAATTTGACGTGCAATGTTATTCAAGTGACGCATGAATTTGTGCACGATGATTTGTTCATGCATGAAATGATAACGAAATTTCAGTATAGATTGCTAGAG
>JACQRL010000044.1 GCA_016206485.1 Planctomycetota bacterium
ATATCATATATACACCATTTATTAGTAATATTTTAAATGAAATTTAACATACTTCTGACGTCTTAAATATTATGAAGAAAACAAGATACCAAATAACAACCGTACTAATCTGTGTTATATCGTTAATAATTGCTATTTTAACGCTGATGAATAACCGTCAATTGCCGGAAAACAAACCAGCGAATGAGAAAACATCTGATAATAAAGAAAATCCTGCCAATTATCAACTCAACGCCAGTAATGTCTCAATTGATAACAAAACGGACACAAAATTGATTACTCCAACCGAGCCGACAATCAATCAGGGTAAATCCATTGACTCGTGCGCAAATGAATCACTATTGAATGCCCTGGATCTGGAAGAAAGATTTGTGCAAATCAATGGGACTATTCAGGATATTAAATCGACGGCTATACAAGGCAGCAACCTGACACTACAACTGTTAACCCAAAATGGCGCTTTATTAAATTATGAGACTGTTGCCGGAAGTTTCTCATCCGATGACGAGGGAAGATTCAGAATGGAACTTAAATACAAGTGCAGAAAAAAAGAAGATGCTCTGCTTTACCTGCGAGTTGCCTCCCCCATATCTAAAAAAGAAATACTACGTCATAATGATATTTTTTACAGAAAACTAGGATTCTGTTGGTCACAAGATGAGCTTTTCACTCTAAAAGCAAAAGAAGAAAATATATCATTCGAACTGCGATGCGGGCAAACCGCCAGCTTGCTTGTAACAGTAAATCCAAAACCGGATGATTATATGGCAGAACTTACAATAATTATCCCGTCACAAAAACACACGGCTGCCAGGACAACTCTATTTGCAGTGATTGACAACGGTGAATCAAAATTTGATGTTCCTGCCTCAGCTCAAATACAAATATCAGTTAAGTACCCCGGATATCTTGATGAAACGCAGCTGATAAACCCGCTCAGTCCCGGAGAAACTAGAACTGTACAAATTAATCTGAGACAGCTTACCCATCAGTTCAAAGGAAAATGTTTCAACATATCCGGCGTACCTTTAAAAGGAGTATTTGTCTGGGCATTACAGGAAAATAAAGAACGAATTTCAGCCACTACTGATGAAAATGGGTCGTTCACTCTTAATGTATCAGCCGGTTCGAAGCTTTCATATGTGAGATTTAGATACAATAAAACCGACTACAAGGGATTAACTAACGTTGATATCAACAACCCAATCACCTACGTTATTTCACAAGAAGAAGAATCACTCGACCAAGATTAAACCCCAACTCTCTGGCAACAAAATTTAACTGCTGAAACAGCGGCAACAAAATCTAAAGGATACTGAACAATAATTGCTTAAATATACCGGACATGAAAGCGAGAATCTTTGCCTGCGCGATTATCACTGTCTTATTATTACTCTTCATACTACGGTATGAAAGTCCCAAAGTTGGAAAACAGCCACAAAACACTGAAACGATTAAAAACTCTGCATCGACAGAGCATTTGATTGAATTCTCACAACAACCACTAGCACTTAAGAATGCTGATCAACCAAAATTAAACAAAGACAATAAAGCTCCAAAAATCAAGACAATCAGATTAAATGGCAAGGTTATCGATTCTAGTACTCAAAATGTGATTCCAAACTCACTGATTCACTGGATGGTTGATACAAACAATAATATCATCGATATCCTTTCGAAGCATGAAGACTTCCTCCCGCAGTTTTTCACGGATGCAGCAACCTTAAATGACAACCTGTGGGCAATCGATCTCTGGGCAATTCAGCTGGAAAAGCAAGTTTTTAATAACTCAGAACAGGGTAATAGCACTTTAAAACAATTAAATGAATCTGTTAACCTGATAAAGGGCAAAGTCAAATCCGGGGTAACCATCACTGATTCAAACGGGCAATTTTCAGATGAGATACAGCTCAATAATCCGTCAAATGAAACAAAATTAATCGTGAGATTGATCGGCAAGCTGCCAAAAAGATCGCTTGCTGAGATCGATCTTGATGATATGAAATACCTAATAGAATCAGGAACTTATTGTACTGATGAGAAGATAATCAACCTCTCAAATATCACTGATGATATTATCGATGTAGTGCTCGAATGCAGATCTGAAGCAACATTAGGTGTCAAAATAGGAACAGAAGACAAGAAAATCCCATATTCTCACGTAACTGCAAAAATCCTGGGAACAAATAAATCAATAGCTCTCATAGACAAGAACCGTAATCCATATATGTCATACGTACCACCATCTGAATATTTAGAAAATTCAGTGCCTGCGGATGTTGAGCTTGACGTTATATGTAAAGCAACCGGGTATCTTGAATGGCATACAGCAGTCAGACTTTCACCCGGAGAAAAAAGAATTCTGGATATTCATTTGGAAAAAGGCGCGCATAACTTCAGAGGTAGAATAATAGATGAAAAAGGAAATACTTTAAACGGGCTTGTAACCGTAACAGTACAACAGGAAGGATTTGAAACAGTGGATAACTCAGATGAATCAGGAACTTTCTCAGTCAAAATAATTGACAAGCCGATCAAATCAATAACAGCCCGCAGTATTGCGACATTATATGAAGAAACAGTGATTAATGATATCGATCAAAACACTTTTTTGACAATCACACTCAAAAAACGAAGGCTGGGGGGTAATGTAAACTTTTCAGTAACGTGCACTGACGAAAATGGCATTCCGTTAAAAGGTGTCAGCGTAAGAATATATGGAGAGAAACCATTTGTGGATAACCAATATTACCTTGACATATTTACAGATAACAGAGGAATCGCAGAATTCGAAGGATTATCGTCTGAACCGTTACAAACAGTATATTGTTCTCTGACACACGATCAGGAAATAATCGGCGGAACGGTCACACTCCACAATGTCAGTGTGCTCACTCCATTAACAATTATATTCAAAAAACCGAACTAACGGAGCTTTGGCGAAAATCATGCTCGCCGTGTTTACAATAAGATCCAAGATATACGATCTAGGTTCTACGTTCTACAATCCAAGACCCACGACTAGTCAACCGCCTTTACTATCTTCGCATCGCTCGCAACACCATTGACTATAACTCTTAACTGATAATATCCATTCGACTGAAGTCCGCTGGACGCTGTAAACGTCAGACTTGTTGAAGATGTCCATGAACTTGAAATAGGAAAAAAATATTGGTCATTGGTTCCGCCCAATTCAGAACACCCCAGATCTGTCACCCTTTTCAAAAAAACTACCGGAAATCCTGTTGATGATGAGCTGTATCGGCCGGTTGAACCCTCAGTTTTTCCCTTGAAATTTGTCCCGATTATATCAATAACAGCGCTTTTCGTGATGCTTACAGGGAATGAAGAAGATCCCTCAACACTTGTAATAGTCGCCTGCAAGGTTGCTGAACGCGAAGGGGTTGGATCAAACAATTCGCATGACGACAGATTACTCGAACCACTTCTTCCTCCCACAAGCAGCAGCTTACCTGTACTCAAAAATGCCCCCGACATGTCCTGTCTTCCCGTATTAAGACTCCCGGTAAGCGTCCATGTACCGGTAACAGGGTCATACAATTCAGCTGTGTTTCGGGAAGTGCCTAAAAGACCACCGCACAGAACCACTTTTCCATTTTCAAGGAGCAATGAAAAAGCATCTAGCTTAGCTATAGCGCTTGCCAAACTTCCAGACGTTGCCCATGTTCCGGCAGAAACATCGTATAATTCCGTAACAGCAGAATCCCCACCTGCGCAAAGTACCTTGCCATTTGGAAGGTATATAGCATTAGGCCTTGTCCTTGCCGCATTCAAACTTCCGGTTACTGTCCATGTCGCGCTGTTATACAACTCAGAGGTTGAGGTGCTTCCCGTTCCGCCGGCAGCCAGCACTTTTCCATTACTAAGGTACACAGTACCTGATCCTTCCCTGGTATTGTTCAAACTACCAGTCCTTGTCCAAGTGCTGGCACTATACAGCTGACAAATCTGTGTGCGAACACCTGATGAGGTAGAACCTCCAACCAAAAGAACATTACCATTACTTAACACAACAGCAGGTGCTAAAGCCACAGCTGAATCAAGACTTCCCGTAGCGCTCCACGTGCCTGCAGAAACATCATACAATTCTACTGTTGCGATTGTCACATCACTTGCATCATATCCTCCAACAGCCATCGCCTTTCCGTCAGTCATAGTAACAACCGAGAAGGTTGACCTCGCAGTAAAACTGCCTGTATATGTCCAAGTTGCAGAATTATACAATTCACAAGTAGCGTTGACACCGGATGCGGGAATCCCGCCGGCAGCCAGCACCTTGTCGTTATTGAGAAGCAGGCAGCTCGATCTGCGCCTGACATCGTTCAAACTTCCTGTAAGCGTCCACGTACCATCCACCGGTCTTAAATATTCTGTAGAACTCAAAGTACTACTCGCATTATTGCCGCCAACCACCAAAATGTGACCGTCGTACATTGGAACAGTTCCATGTGTTGCCCTTTCTGTACCCATCGCAGTCCCTGCAGCAAATGTACCAGCAGCATAAAGCTCTGTACTGCTCAAATAAGAAGCTCCATCATAACCTCCTGCAACAAGAATAATTCCTGTTTGCAACAATGCTGTATTAGGAAGCGACCTTGCAGTTGCCAAAGATCCTGTGTATGCCCAAGTTCCAGCGGAGCTATCATATAGTTCACATGCTGTCAATACTGTATCACTGCTATTTCTTCCTCCTATAGCAACAACATTTCCATTAGAAATCATCGTGCCGGCAAACAATCTTCTCCCGGTGTTTAAACTTCCAGTAAGAGACCATGTTGCAGTAGATGGATCATACAATTCACTGCTTGATATAGATTTAGTAGATGAACTCTGGTCACCTCCTATCGCAACAATTTTATCATTCTGAAGTAATACCGATACATGACCCCTCCTAGCAGTGTTCAAACTCCCGCTGTAAGTCCACGTATCACTCACCCATTTCTCGGTAGTACTTAATGAATTGCTTGAACCATCAAATCCTCCAACCGCCAAGGTGGTATCGCTGGAGGCAAGAAGTGTAAGAGTATGTAGCGTCCTGCTTTTTCCAAGCGATCCTGTTGCAGTCCAGGTAGCAGTTGACGGATCAAATAATTCACATCCAGTTAAGTATAAGCCAGACTGATACCCGCCTGAAATAAGCACGTTACTATTCGGCCTTACCACACCTGCAAAATACCATCGCGAATTAGACATGCTGCCGGTACTGCTCCACACTCCGGTAGTTGTGTCATACAACTCACATGTCGAAAGAATATTTGTCCCATCAAAGCCTCCTGCTGCAAGTACCTTTGAATCAGTAAGGGCAAAAACTCCCGGTATCCTGCGCGCTGTGCCTAAACTTCCTGCAGTACTCCAGGACGGATCTATCACAACCGGGAACACTGTATTTGGATCCATATCAGTACTAAGGCGTATAACCATCTTTGTTGGATTAGAAACAGACCATCCCTGAACACTGCCGGGTTTTGAAATACTTGTAACTTCATCAGCAATAATATTTTCTATAATCCACCAGCACTGCAATAAATTGCCGGCATTATCTATCGCCTCAGGTTTTTTCACCTTCATAACCGCATTTTTATCATTCCATATTTCTATAATACCCATCTCAGTCAGTCTGATTTCCTTGACCCATAGCTGAAGCAATATTTCATACCATTCATTGTCAGTCCCTGTTATAACTGAATTTTTTACCAGCATTTCTTCTACCTGCTGGTTCATTCCCATCAATACACGTTGCCCGCCATTTGCAATATTATAAATAAGACTAGTTGCAGTTTGATTTACCAAGGTACTTGTTCCTAGATAGTTAACAACCATTGAATTTCCATTCCAACCAACTTCCATACTGCCATTACCAATGGCTTTATTTGCCTGCACAATTCCGGCCATCATCCACTGCCCTGCTGTCATCTGACTCTGCGATCCTGATGAAGAATTTACTGAATTATTCTGGTTGATAATATTTTCATAAACAGATTGACCAAGTGTTACTAACCCTCCACCTGCATCAATCATCTGCCTTACTTCACCAGCGAGTGGATTGCCCTTTTTACCTGCCACATAATCTGCAAAATCAGACGCTTTTTTTATTTTCCCTAACAATGCGTATGGCTCTTCCAAAAATCTAAGGTCTTCACCAGAATCAAGCATATCTTTTAATATTTGCTCTTTTGCTAATCTTATCTGTTTGTTATATTCCGTCTCTTTACGACTTCCTTTTATCAGATTAACAGACTTATCTGTAGAAGAAGAATCATCGGTTTGAGAATATTGCACACCTGATATTGTCTCTTTGCTATCTTCGATACCTGTAATCTTGCCTGCATCGTGAGATCTTTGTAGCTCTCTGATAGATGAAGAATTACTTGTCTCAATAAAAACAGGGTCACCATATTGGATTTCTTTATCTTTCAGGCGCAAAATCACTAAAATTGCCAACAATGCAAATGCCGAAATCCCATATTTAAGTGAATTCAGGAAGCTGTAGAGATTATTTTGCCCTCTCATACAATATAATCGGTATATATTTCAACTTAACTCAGAACAATACTTTTGAGCCAGTTTAATGATTGCTCTGCTATATACGCCATTTAAGTAAAATCGTCTACTTTTAAGGTGAAGAAAACAATACCCTCAAACGTACTACATATCATGAAAATAATAAACTCCAAAAGGCAAATAACACCCATAGTCCAGTTCTCAATTACTTTACGGAAAATACCTTTGAAAAAGGTTTTTATGTATAATTTAGCGGAGGCAATAAGATGAAAAATGGGCTAAAAGAGGATCTGATAAACCATATAAATATGGTCTACAGCATCTCCTTTAAAATTCTCAGAAACAGGGAAGACTCAGAGGATGCAACACAAGACACATATGCAAATGTATTAAATAACCTCCAAAAAGGAGTCAGGATAAGATCTCTTAAGGCATATCTTGCCACTATCGCGTACAACAAGTCTATTGATAAAAAGAGATCGATCCGCTCTCATCAAAAGAGCATGAATGAACTGGGAAGAAAACTTAAGGAGGCTGAAACTAACATGGAAAATAAAAATATATCTGAACTTTTAAATATGAACATTATGGAGCTGCCGGAAGAGGATCAGCTCATTTTGTCACTTGCTTACACACACGAATTCAAACACAGGGAAATCTCTGAAATTACTGGTATCCCGACAGGGACTGTATCCCGAAAAATCCATGAGTTAAAGGAAAAACTAAGAGGCAAACTGTCGCTTGCCGGATTTGCTCTCACAAACAACAACCTTTTGGAAACCCTGAATAAATCCTTTAATGAAACTATCGCAACGGATATACACAATAATATAAAGAAACAGATCATAGAAACTCCGGTTCCGACTTCCAATGGTCCGATCTGGAGCATTCCCTCGCTGCTGTTTACAGGGATAGTCTCAAACAAATTGCTGGTTGTAGCAAGCATTTTGCTGGTGATTCCGGCTGTAGTAGTTGTAAAATCTTTTATCTATGGCAATCCTGCGGTTTACGATACTAGTAACGTAAACAAAGAGGCAGGATCATCTGGATCAGAAGAAAATAATTTACGCAACCCCGCTATAGCAAGTTCAAGTAATGAACATTTGAATTTACCCGCCAAAAATCCTGCTCCTAAAGTGACAGGGGTGCTG
>JACQRL010000406.1 GCA_016206485.1 Planctomycetota bacterium
GAAACAGGGCGTGACAAAGAGGCTGTAAGAAAATGAAAACGTATTTCACATTCGGGATGGACAGGTTGCATAACAAAAACCTCGAAGGCGATATGGAAAGACATATGCATGCCAGTCATATGAAGGCTGAAATTCCAAAAGCACGAATACTTCTGAACCAACTTAAAAAATACGATAAAGCACATCGTATCCCTCATGGCAACTATAAAGAGATAGAAATATGCAAGAGCGGGATTTACTTGAAGAACGGCGGATATAAATTAAAACTTGACCTTCGAAAAGCGAGCTGATAATTATGCCAGAAATTCTAACACCAATGGACAGAATGGAACAGCAGACAGACAGGATGAAAGAGAACATTAGCCGTGTTAGATATAAAATTGCTGTGATGAGCGGAAAAGGCGGTGTGGGCAAGACAACTGTTGCTGTGAACCTTGCCGCTTTGTTTGCTGCAAAAGGTTACAAAGTCGGGCTTCTGGATGCGGACATAGACTGCCCCAATATCGGGAAGATACTGGGGATCAACGAAACCTTCCAGTTCACTGACAGCAAAAGACTGATCCCTATAGAAAAATATGACATCAAGATAGCAAGCATGTCATTTTTTGGCCAGCCAGAGGATACGCCGCATATTTTTCGCGGACCCATAATTCACAGTGCAATAATGCAGATGCTGGAGATGACAGAATGGGGGCTGCTGGATTTTCTTATTATAGATATGCCACCCGGGACATCAGATGCTGCCCTTACAATTATGCAGTTTGTTCCGTTGGATGGAATAGTAATAGTCACAACACCGCAGGAACTCTCGCTGCAGGATGCCACACGCTCTGCAAACGTTGCAAAGCAGTTTGGCAAGAGATTTGGCATAGTTGAGAACATGGCGGGCGATGTTTTCGGGAAAGGCGCTGACAAAATTGCCAGGCAACTGGATGCGCCATTCTTGGGCTCGCTGCCGCTGTCAAAGGAGATCAGGGAGAGCTGCGACAAGCATATGCCGATAGTGCTGGCGAGCGAGAAGATCAGGAAGGAGTTTGAGAAGATTGTGGAGAACCTGAAGAAGAAAGTGCTTGGTTAGCGACCAGACCTGCTTTCCGACTTAATGAGCTTTATAATCTGCCTGTAAGGCTCGATAGAAACTTCCTGTTCCGCTATCTTCATCCGGTCAACTTGGTAGATGACCATTAAGATCAACAAAACTGACGCAATCATTGTGGTTGTGACAAATATTGCCAAATTATAGTCCGGTATATTTAACAAAAGAAGACCGGTTATGAGAACACCCGACAGGAATATGTTCAGTACCCATTGCATTTTTGTAACCCTTGTTTGCGCGAGCACAAGCTGCTGGCTTCTTGCTTTTGTTGCGTTGCTTATTTCGTCCGTGACCTGATCGAAGAGTACAGAATCTTTTTCATTTCTGATTTTTGCATCAGCAATAATTTCCATAATGTTCCTGAATTTTTTATGCGTTGATTCGCTTTTCCAGTATTCATGCCACTCGATTTTTGGCGCTTCTTCGCAGTAAGATATCAGTGCCGCCTTTATTTTTGAAAGAACGCGCTTATCAGAGAACCGCTTGGTCAGAATGTACGATGTAGTAAGCGAGCTAAGCTCTTCAGCTACGCCGTCACGTATCTTGCTAAAGCGTTCCCATGCGTTGTTGATGGTAAATGCAGAAATCAGGCCGTATATAAGGCCAATAACCGTTAGGAATAAACTCATTTCATCCAGAGAAAAAATCCTGATATTGTTAAACGAGAGAAGCACAGATATCAATATCAGCAAAACCAGAAAAATGTAGTTTTTCACTATTGCTTTTACCTTTTCCCGATATTTATATGTATTTCTTCAACTTTCTCTTCAGTTCTCCTATAAGCTCGGGAGAATTTCTCGGATAATCATCTCGAATGCCAAGTACTTTAATTTTTTTTCTGATGCCGTCAATATTCTTGAATTTCTCCAGCAGGAAGGATTTCTGGCCCTCGTCTTTCTCGTTCATGACAAAAACAATATCAGCCCATTTTACAAGATTCTCATCAGCCTTCACGTCGCAGAGAAAGCCAAGACCGCAAGATTTTGCCCTGTATTTTTTGCTATATTTGAATAATTGCTCTGCTGTGACGCTGCGGTTCATGTGGGCGGTGCAGACGAAGAGGAGGTTCATGATAATTACTGCAAGACTAGGTTTAATAATATATATAAAGATTTGTGCAGTGTCTTTCGCATGAATTCGGAAAAATTTGAGGAGTATATTGGAAAAGAATTCGATGGAATGAAACCGCCGACTGTTGAAGAATTAGTATCAGTCAAACTGCCAGATTTCCAGCCGTTTCAATCGCTAAACAAAAAAATCAGAGCTTACAGCGACTGCATGGCTGATTTGAGGGAAAGAATTTATGGCATGCCTTATCAGAGAGAAATGAGGGGTAACTTTCTCATGCAACTGGAGCAAGAACTTGTGCAATCCAACGATATTTTAGACGCCGGGTGTGGAACTGGTCTGGATGTATGTTTTCTTCAGATGCAGTATCCTGAAAAACGATTCTTTGCTTATGACATCTCGCACAAAAATATTAGAAGAGCAAGAGCACGCGCTGAGCGGCTTCAATTGCCTGTTAGGTTTATCGTTGCAGAGCATGACGCCTTGCCATTTGCACAAGAAATATTTGATTTGATGTACATTAACGAGGCTCTTTTGGAGGAGGAACCTTTTTTGGACACCACAAGATTCATTCAAATGTTTTTTGAGCGGTTTGGAACATTGTGCACTTACCTGCGTTCTCATGGAATCATGGCAACTACTCATGCTTTTCCCGCAGAGGGAACAGATACACTGCATTTTTGGCATCTTTATGCTGCAGAACAGGCTGGCATGAGGCACTTGGAGCATACGATAATATACGAACCTGATGAACGCAGCAATTACTTCGGTTGTGCAATGAACAAGTTTGAGAAAACTAGCTAATTTTGAATCACTTAAAACTTTTCCCGCAACCACAAGAAGCTGTCTCGTTCGGATTGGAGATCTTAAAGCCGGCGCCTTGCAGGGATTCAATGTAGTCTACTGTCACGTCATTCAGCATCTTGGCGCTTTCTTTGTCCACAAAAAGGCGGACATCATGCTGCTCAACAATAACGTCGTCATCATTTTTGGCCTTTTCGAAGTCCATGTTGTACATGTAGCCTGAGCAGCCTCCGCGCACTACCTGTATTCTGAGGCCGTATCCTTTCTTTCCCTGCTGCTCTGCCAGATATTTAATTTTATCGGCAGCTAATTGCGTGACCTCAAAATGAAATTCGCGTTCTTCTTCTGTTGATGCGGTTTCTGGGACAGCTGCCTTCTTACCTATAAACGCATTAATTTCATCCACCATAATACCAATCTCCTC
>JACQRL010000430.1 GCA_016206485.1 Planctomycetota bacterium
AAAAGATGAAATCAAAAAATAGCATTATAATATTAAATGTATTAAACTTAATTTTGATAACATCTCTGAGTGCGTTCAGCATAGATAGTGATGAACTTGAAGATCTGGTGAGTGATCTCAACGCTACAGAATATTCTGTAAGAGAAACAGCAAAGGAAAAGCTGATAAAAAAAGGAAAAGAAGCGATTCCTTATCTGGAAAAAGCCGCAAAAAGCGAAGATGTCGAGCTCGCGGAAAATGCTAAAGAGATCATAAAGATCATAAATAAAATCTCAGGATGTAAAGATGCCCCGGAGTGCGGAAAAGCGGATCTGACAAGAAATCGCGAATTCAGCGAGTGGATGGATGTAGAGATTCCGGAGCTCTTAGAATTGGAAGATGAAGAGCAGCAAAACGCATTTTCCATGTCTTTAGTGACAGTCAAAGATGGAGAGGAAATCAGAATAACAAGCAATAATAAAGAGTTTTCTCTTACAGTGAAAACAGAAGACGAAACTACTTCATATACTGCCAAAAATAAAAACGAGTTTAAAGAGAAGTATCCCGAAGTATATGAAAAATACAAATCAATTATAGATTCAATGAAATTCCAGACAGTAAAGCCCAAAACAGGGGTTTGGAGGTTTGATAATAAAAATTTTCGCGGCAGTCTTGAAGATCTCCTAAAGAATCTTACAAAACGAGAGCAAAACGATGAAGATGACTGGACCTTTGATGACGAATTGTTTGGTCGCAGTTTTGAATTTGACGAACTCATGAAAAAGCTTGAAGAAAGCATGAAGCGCTATATGGGTAAATTCCATAAGCATCAGGATGACGAAGATTCTTTCGAATTCGAAACAAGACCGGGAGTCAAACCTACAACGCCAAAAAATAAACAAAAAATTGAGAAAAATCTCGGGATCGAGCTTGCCATTCTTTCGGAAGAAGATGCCAAGGCAAGAGATCTTGGTAAAAATGCTATAGTCATATCAAAAATTGATAAGCCAAGCCTTCTGTACAAAAGTGGACTAAGAGAAGGAGATGCAATCCTGAAAATCAACAATGAGGATGTAAAAAGCACTCTTCAAATCAGGAAAGAGCTGATAAACTGTCTTAATGCAGGCGGATCGATAGAAATAAACAGAGACGGTAATCTTGAATCAATTGAAATAGAAAAGTAAAATCGAAAACCGGTCATGAAAAAATTTGTCGTCCTGGGATTCCTGGTCATAGCTCTTGGAGTAGCAGGAGGGGTTTATCTTGCCAGTCAAACAACAAGTTTGTTCGTCAATCAAAACAGCGGATATGCATATATTTCACCTGCAGTCGCAGATCTTCAGGAATCGGTCGCGGAAACCTGTAAAAAGGTAATTCCTTCTGTCGTCCACCTGACGACAAAGCAAAAGGTTGTTGATCCATTCTCAGTCTGGTCATACGAGAGGGAGTCAACAGGCGTCGGCTCAGGTGTCATAATTACCAAGGATGGATACATTGTAACTAATAAACATGTTATACAAAACGCAAACTCAATTTATGTTGCCCTTGCAGATGGTCAGGAAGGTAAGGCAAAAGTTATTTATACCGATCTTTATACCGATCTTGCAATTATAAAACTTAATGGTTTCGGCAACCTTATGCCTGCAGCATTTGGAAACAGCGACAGCGTCAGAATAGGCGATTTTGTTCTTGCAGTTGGAAGTCCGTTCGGATATCACCATTCAGTCACATTCGGTATTGTCGGATCAAAAGGAAGAAAACTCGAACAGGATATGAGCGGTTCTGTTCCACGAGTACACGATTTCATCCAGACAGATGCAGCGCTCAACCCGGGAAATTCCGGCGGCGCGCTCGTCAATCTTCACGGTGAAGTTGTAGGAATAAACAGCCTTATAATCACTAAAGGAACCAACACATATACAGGAGTAGGACTTGCATATACAAGCAACATAGTAAAAAGAATTGTGGATGATGTTCTTGAATTCGGAAAATTCAGAAGAGGATATATAGGAATCAACCCGGCAACAATCGATGATCTTGCTGAACATTTAAACACCAGTACTGAGCTTCTTGTTAAAGAACTTGGACTTGAGAAAAAAAGTGGAGTAGTTATAGGCGACGTAGGCAAAGATACTCCTGCCGAGAAAGCCGGGCTCCAGCAATTTGATATTATTATCGAAGTTGACGGTAAACCAATTAACAGTGCAAGTGATCTTATTCTCAATATAAGTTTGAAGCAGCCGGGCAGTTCAGTTCAGCTGTTGATAATGCGTAACAAAAGAAAATTGACAAAGGAGGTTCAAGTTGCAGAATTTCCAACTAAATGAACTACAAACTCCTGAACCCCGCTCAACTCAGAAGCCCAGTTAATACTCTCTGCTTTTTTTCATTTTCTGACGACTTGATTCCGTATAAAACAGCCGCTGAGAAAAAAAGTCTCCAGAAAATTCTCAACGAAGAAGGGTTTAAAGGAAAAGAAAATGAGCTTATAAAAGTACATGCGGGTCAGGGCATCGCAACAAGAATCATTCTTGGCGGACTTGGTAAATCAGGAAGTTTCACAAAAGAAAAACTAAGAAGGGTAGTTTCAAAAGTAATAGACTACTTAAAATCCACAAAGATTAAAGAAGCAGTATTTTATGTCCCTGATCTGATAGACAATGATCAGGTTGTCGAGTCGCTGATTGAAGTGATTGAGCTCGCCAGCTATTCATTTGATAAATATAAGTCGAAACCGAAAAAGACAGAGGTCACAACAATCACAATAGTAAGCTCAACAAAAAATAAGTCGGTCATAGACAGGGCTCTCATTTTTTCCTCTGCTGCAAAGCTCGTGAGAGATCTAGTTTCAGAACCGCCTTCAAACCTCATCCCTGAAAATTTGGCACAGATCGCAAAAGATATTGCAAAAAAGGAGAGGCTTCAGATAAAAATCTACAATGAAAAGCAGATCAAAAAGATGGGGATGAATTCTTTTCTCGGAGTATCGCTCGGAAGTAATAAACCTCCGAGATTTGTCCATATCACATACAGCCCTGCAAAATCAAAAAAGACAGTCTGCTTTGTTGGCAAAGGGATAACATTCGACTCAGGTGGACTGAGCTTAAAACCAAACGACGCGATGCAGGATATGAAAATGGATATGGCGGGAGCCGCCACGACAATTGGAGTCATACAGGCAGCAGCCAGATTAAAACTTCAGGTGACAGTGCATGCTATATTTCCGACAACTGAGAATATGCCCGGTCAGGGCGCATATAAAATTGGAGATGTGCTCCGCGCTTCAAACGGGAAAACAATCGAGGTAAACAATACAGATGCGGAAGGCAGACTGGTTCTTGCGGATGCGCTCGTGTATGCAAGCAAACTCAAACCTGACTACCTGATTGATATTGCCACACTAACCGGCGCATGCGTTATTGCGCTGGGGCTTGATATTGCGGGGCTCTTTTCGAACAGTGATGAGCTTGCCAAAAAACTAATCAAGGCCGGAAAGCAGATGGGAGAGCAATTCTGGAGGATGCCTCTGGAAGATTATTACTTCCAGGAATATATGAAATCCGATGTAGCAGACATAAAAAATTCAGGCGGACGATATGGCGGGTCAATCACAGCCGCGCTTTTCCTGAAGCAGTTCGTCAGCAAAGGACTAAAGTGGTGCCATCTTGATATTGCAGGTCCTGGCATGGGATCCAGAAAGAAATTCTATATTCCAAAAGGGGGGACCGGAATTCCCGCAAGAGCGCTTATAAAGTTCCTTGAGAACCTCGAATCGTAGAGCTTGGATCGTAGGACATCAAACAAAACACAAATTCTAACTGCTTGGTTCAATTCCAATGCTTCTATCTACATACTTTCTGAGCACAACGACAGTTCCTTCTATATTTTTGCCGAGGATAATCGGGGCAGCATCAACATCCACTTTAAGAAATGACCCATCCCTTTTTATGCAGTAAAGATGTCCGTTCTTTGAAGCTGTGCCGGATGATTCGCTGATGTAGTCTGCAAGCTTCAGAACTTCAAAGCAGTACATCCCTTTTACTTCTTCAAACTGACATCCGATCATTAATTCAGCCTGCCTGTTCATAAGAATAATTCTGTGATCTGTGTCTGTTGCGATGACACCATCATTGATATTGCTGATGATTGCCTCAAGCTTCGCCTTCTCTCCTTCAATCTTGACGAGCATCTGTTCTGTCGCGATAAGCTGTCCCTTAAGTCTAGATTCCTCTTCTACTTCCTTGACAAGGTGATATTTGCCAATGAGAAGCCCTACGATAATGAATACATAGCTTACAGATTTGATAATATGCGCTGAATCAAACATAGAATCATAAGCCTGGGATGAAAACGACATATATAACGCCTGTCCAATAAATGCAAAGATAAGAGAAAGAACAACCCAGGATTCGAACGAATCTTTTTTCCATCCGCCTTTTGTCAGAAATCCGATCAGCGCAATAAGAAAGAAGGCAGCTGGGATAAATTCGACGGGATTCTGGATGGCAATGTCAGGATAATATGCTGTAGGGAGAGGAACATATGTAAAAAATGCGAATGTCCCAATAGCGATAATCCCACTTACCAGATATACTTTCCACTCGCTTATTTTTGCTGAGCTGTTTTTCTTCTCAAAAGTGTAGTCAAGCCAGCTGAAAAAGAAAAACATTGAAAGGAATATGCGTGATGCCGTCCATCCCCATGATGCTGTCTCAAGTGACTGCTGCGCTACAATAGTGCTGTAAAAAGAGCTTGTTGCAATTGCATGGTAGCCATCTAAAAGGGCAGCGCCGAGAAAACCTGAACCTA
>JACQRL010000428.1 GCA_016206485.1 Planctomycetota bacterium
ACATTTGCAACAAAATAATCAAATCTTTTTATAAGCTCTACAATACATTCAGTACGAAGTAAATTTTGCTTAAGCCGCAATAAAATCTCATTATTTTCCACACCTTTTACAACCCGTTGTAAATGCTCCTTTAGTAAATACGGAGTTATTTGCCAGTCAATGAGTAATGCCTTTGCTTTTCCGGTGATAGAGTTTTCTATCTTTTGGCAAGATGTCAATGAACAAGCAAAGCCACCAAACTCTGATGTATCTCCAAGAAATCTGACGATATCCTCAGTGAATTCTCTGGCCCCAAATCCTTCAGCTATCAATAATCCCTTCCATTTCAAGAAAGTGTCATTGCTGAGAAAATACTTCTGTTGAATTAAATTGTAATACTTTTTTGCTTCATCAGTCCTATCGAGTTGTTTTAATGCAGCGATGGCTTCTATAACACATGAAGGATCTAACAACAATCTCGCTATATGAGATGCAAGTTTGGGGTCATTAAAATTTGCCAGCGCATTGACCGCTTCACTGCGTACAACACTATCCCTATCGTTTAGGCATTTCACCACCAAATCTATGTGCTCACGAACTTTATATTTCCCAAGTATCTTAATAGCAAATGTATTGCCTTCTTTAATAAATCTGACAACCTGGTCAATATATTCTTTTTTTGGATCAAGGTCCAACAACGCTTCAAGAACTTCAAGTTTACCTGGAGGATCTAAATCAGAAAGGAGAAGTTTTTCAATAATAGGTATGTATTCTTTTGCATGAAACTTCTTTAAAAAATCTAGAGCAGGCCAGATAAATCTGTTTTTATCGCTATATTGGTTTTCACTAGATGCAAACTCTCTGCATGGATTTGCCTCAGAGCTTACTTTAAAAGTATCTGACAAAAATTCAGCTATGTCCCCAACATATTCTTCTGCTCTTAAAGTTGACAAGGCTTGTATCGCTGTATATCTAACATAATTTGAAGGGTCAGATAAATGTTTCGCTATTTCCTTCTTATATTCTTGCGCATCAAGCGAGGCAAGAGTCTCGATTGTTAAACTTCGAATTTCCAAGTGATCATCGTTTAATAATTCACTTATCTTAGTAGCAGCTTCTACAGCTTTCATTACTTTGAATATACCCAAAGCATGTATCCGCACCCTATGATCATTATCATTCAAAAATCTTATGATTACATTTACAGCATCTTTCTTGCTTACAACAAAGGGGGTATATGTGATAGAATCGCCATATACTTGTCCAGCAATAATATCTTGAAGGAGGATTTTATCATCTCGATTTTTCAATCTATTGTAAATCCATTCTATATATACCAACCTCTGCTTCTCCTCATAAAGTCCGCTAATCAGTGGTTTATTCACATCTCTGATAGAATTAACCAATTTACTCACATCCCACAGTATTATTTCATCAACCTTTTCTCCCAGTGCATCTACCAAACTTTTTCCGAGCTCTACCCTAAACAACATTTTTTCGTATATATTTTTCAATCGAGCTAATGTATCGTGATTATGATTGGTTGAATTAAATTTAACTTCATGCTCGACAAGATTCAGGATATTCTTATTTCGCCATTCACTCACAAGCGCTGAAGCGGCATCAAATCTTTTTATAGGATCAGTGTCACTTAAGTTTTGTATCAACCGATGAAATTTTTTTTCATCATCACGATTAAAATCTAAACCTAGATCTCCATGTGCTATCACACATATAGAAAAAACCAGTAATGTCATAACTGTATATCTAGTATAAATGATATCTTGCTAATTTGGACTGATAACACAACACCTATATTTACTTTTTAAACTTGTACTGTTTTGGAAATGTTGTTGCAGATTTATTGCTGTAATTAACATCAAAAGAGATTGTAATCTCGTAATTAGGATTAGATGAATCTGGGCAGTGTGTTACAACAGTTAGCATTTTATTTACTCCTATAGTAAGACCGGGTAAATATAATTGTATAGTCGAAATAACATTTGGAAGCGTACTTGCAGGATCGCACTCATCCTTAGCCTTAGCCAAAGCAATGGATGCCAGCGCTAATTCATCTTCTAATAGCGCCAATATAGACCTAAGCTTCAACTCATCAATGAATTCAGTGTTATTTGCAATCAAAGGATCTGATATATACGTTTGCACCGCTGTTAAGATCTTGACCCTTGTTTCATGGGCCTTAAATTCGCTTCTTCCTCCTCCTAATGTTGGACTTAATGCGTGCCACAGTTCATGCAAAATGACTGACATTAAAAAAAGTTCTCTTTCATCGTCGGTTGCATAGTAAGGAGGATTAGGAGGAGACTTAAAAAAGAGGTCATTAATGACAATTGATTCCCCGGGAGTTTCATCAAAAAGTGTCAAACCATAGGCAGAAACTTGTTCAAATGAAGAAGCAAATAATTGATTAGAATTTATTAAACCTTGTAGCGTTTGGACTAGAAATTCCAGGTTTTGACCAATTTCTTGTATTTCCGCAGGGTTTGATGGATCTTGCAATGTAGTTGCATATGATGAAAGTTTCGCTCTTACCCCCAATATCAAACCTTTCAATTCATTAAGTTTATTGAGAGTCTCTTTCGGCGTATTAGAATCGGGAGCGAAGATATTATATGTCGTCCCTGGTTTTAGTAATCCTCCCGCAGCTGTTTCTATATCCGCAGGGACTACATTAGGGCCACCTTTGCCAGCAATATTATCAAGAGCAGTTGAGGTACTTATTGATGAAGGTAATGAATATGACCAGGTATTGCTTGTAGACTCAGAAAAATCTATTTCATTAGAATTAGGATCACGTTGCCCTAAAAGAAGATCCTCATCAGAATCACCATCTAAATCAACTGGTAAGGTCCAGATTGTGTTGTTTGGGAGAACCATTTCTTGAATTTGTCTGAAAATGCCGCCACTACCTAACTCATTCAAAAAGAAGCGCAGCCTTTTCTCAAATGTTATGCTTCCATTAGGATTAACTACCTGAAAGTAATTAATAGTGAAAAAATCTATTAAGTTGTCTCCATTGATATTTATAAACTTCATCCCGAACAAATCATCTGATGGAATTCCTCCACCTATTGAAGTGCTGCTAATATCAATGAAACTAACTCCAAATGCCAGATTCAGATACAAAACTTTCCCTGTATCTAAGATAAGGTTTATTACTGGCAAACCAAAAGGTGTCCATTGAAATGGTATATCAAGTAATCCTACCGCATTACCAAGCACAGGGAGAGTCGCAATTATAGTTGGATCACTATTATTAAGTTTGAGAAAAGTTACATCATCACTAATTACACCCTTATCCTCAATAAGCGCTACATATTCAGGTAATCCGTTATCATCCAAATCCACTGGAGTTAAAGCAGTAGGCGGATTAGTTAATGGAATTATTGTATCCGCAGTTAGATTAAACTGCCCGTTTTGATTATAAAATATATGAATCTCGTTTGGATTAGATGAAAGAGCAAAGATATCATCTTTGCCGTCTAAATTAACATCAAACACATCAACATCTGATAATCCGGGAATGCCATGAAATTCTGTGTAATTATAGTCAAATGTTTGAACAGAATTTCCATATCCAACTTTTATCACGCTGCTATCAGCCTTTTTTACAATTACATCGATTAATCCATCTCCATTTAAATCGCGTACAAACAATTCTGATATGATATTATTTTCATTTGGAGTTTGATAGTATGTAAGAGCCATAGATAATATATCCGCGGGAGTTGGAGAAGTCTGAAGCAAGTTGGTTGTTGCCTTCGCAGAAATTTTGTGCGATGCAGTAGTGTTAATCCGTTTATTAGCCAAAAGATTTACCTGTTTTTTAAAAGAGTTAACCATAGTTGATGATTGATGATTCAAATTCCTTTTTCCACTTGCAAAGCTCTTAAGCATGCTATCAAATAACCTTACCTGAGGTGACTCTAGATTAACCGCAGTTGAATCATCTGTGAACAAACAATAAACAACCAGTGAAAGAACAACAATCTTCAAATTCTTCATCCGACCTCCCATTCAAATAACTATTCATCAATTATACCGAAAAAAAAAGGTGGAATTCAATAGTTCTGAACTGCATTTTGATCAAAAAGTAGGGCTGCTACCCACAACACCAAAGCACAAAAAATTAGCGTAAATTAGACTATCTTATACCAGTCCAGTTAGCCCCTTTAAAACCGTTAAATCTACATAAATATTTGTCAGACTGTGCAGAATTATTATACCAAAATAACTATTTTGGCGGGGTTTCATGCCCTGCGGCACAATACATGAAACATTCTATCATCATCTTTAGAGTGGATGAATTTAATAACTTTGAAATGTTCCTGCAAAACAGTTAATAGTTCTTTCGCTGAATAAAATTTATCATAGTGGCCTTCATGAACCCTCCAGGATTGCTTTATCTTAAGCTCAAAATATCTGCGAGTTTCCAAAGAAAAGCATGATATTATGAAAAAACCATCTTGTTTCAGTACTTCATATATTCTCTTTAAATAGATCGATCTATCTTTTTCTAAAATGTGATGAAAAACTCCATAATCTATCGCAAGGTTAAAAATAGGTGAAAATTTCATTTTGGAAAAATCACCGCGCACAAATTTGATTCCCTTTGCTTTATTTAACGCGGCATAATATTTCGCTTCTTTAATAGCTTCCGCCACATAATCGACTGCATATGTGACAAATCCGGATTTTGCCAGCAGTATAGAATGTCTGCCAGAACCGCAACCGATATCTATAGCCGCAGGTTTTCCAGACTTAAATCTTGCTCTGACAAACTTTACCAGATCAACAAGCTCTTTTGTTGGCTCTATTGTCGGCCACCCATGTTCCCCTTTAATATATGATTTTTGGAAAAATCGCTGCTGAGTAGAATATAGATTGCTCATGATCAGTTGTTTTTTGAATACTCATCTATAACTTTTTTAAGTCCTTTTAACTCAATAAGATTCGCCTCCAGGTTTTTTGTAAATTGTTCTGTTGATTTCGCTATTGAACTATACCAGTCAGAATAATTCGAGAGTTTTCCTTCACTCTGATGGCGCTTTAACATTTCAAAAAGCTGCTTTATCCTCCCATCGCTAGAAGAAACATCCTTACCTCCTTTTTCAACACCTTCAATGAGCTTACTAATGTGAAATTGCAGACTTGAAAGGAGTATCCATTCATGGATTGTTGGAGGTTGCGGCTGGGTGACAGTTTCATGAGATTTCTGTGTGCTCTTGGGTTCAGATTGTATATATTGTACTGACTCAGGCGCAAAGTCTTTTCTGATCTGTCCAAATGTTGAACTAAGTTTAGAAATTGTCGTCGTTGTAAAGACATCTCTGCTTATTTCCGGCTGGATCTGCTTAAGTACGCTTGTATGAGCAGATAAGCCATCACGATATTTCGTCTCAATGCATCGTTGCATCACTGCAAGATCATTTATCGCCTGTTCAACATATGCGGAAATACTGCGGTGATCCACTTTGCTCTCACCCAAAAGCTGCTCAATTCTAAGCTGTGAATCTTTGAGATTTTCATACCTTATCTCATAGGTCCCCTTAGGATCAGAAATATCATCAGGAAGCTTGCTCGGTGTACAGGAAGAATAAAGCAGGAGAAAAGCTATATACAAAAGCCGATTCATTTCACTAGGGTATACATTAGATGCCCTATTTCAAGTAACTTTAAATTTGACTCTGTCTTTGAGCAAATTTATAAACATCACCACTCGATACAATGCCTATTTCATTCAATCCCTCTTAAAACCGAGATTTGAGCATATAAACTCCATCCAATATTTTATACAGAACCCTCAAGTTTTATTTAAGTTCAACCGATAAGTAAGTTAGTGGACAGTTATGAAAAAAGATAAAAAAATGAACGGAAACAAGATTGAAATCGAAATTATGTTTAATTCAAAAGTCCCACTCCCACCCAGTAATCTGGGTTCAGGTATACAGGATTGTGTAATATGCGTTCATAACAGTGCAGGAGCTACTGTTATAGCGCGTAAAAATGCGCAATCCTGTATTAAACCTGTTTTGATTAACTGAACAAAACCAGCCAGCTCTACCTTACTTCATTTATGGCATTTCAAATATATAATAACTACAAAACTTCCCTTCCTGACAATATCGACTATTAGACCAAAAGACTGTTCAGACTAAAAGACTATTTAGACTATATTTACCTTCAGTGTATCTTTTGCCTGCTCTATCAGACAATGTTCATGGGATTCAAGATAGTATCCTTTAAAGAAAAAGTATTCAATTATTTCTTTATAAAGCGCTTTATCGGGTAAAAACCTTACTTGCTTCATTTGCTTTTGGACCATTTCCTCGTTTTTCATATGGAAACAATCCATGATTCGGTTCTGAAAATGCTCAACAGTGCCATTAAAATAATCCTTATGCTTTAAATGCAGCTTATAAGTATACTTTCCCCTGTGAACCATTTCATCGCAATACGATTCCAGTGAAGCAAAGTGATTACGCTGAGCCATCGCCTTCTTGTTACAAATGATCTTACCTTCATTTCTACACCATCTTATACCAAAATCACTGTAACAGCAATCATATGGAAACCTTTCGTCAAAACCACCCATCTCTCTAAACAATTGCCTTTTGAGCGCAAAGTTAA
This sequence comes from Planctomycetota bacterium, assembly GCA_016206485.1. Taxonomy (GTDB): domain Bacteria; phylum Planctomycetota; class MHYJ01; order JACQRL01; family SBBU01; genus JACQRL01. Next base: position 6,631 of record JACQRL010000428.1, read on the forward strand.
CACAGTTCAAATACTCACCTTTAATTTCAACCTGATCCGCAAGAAGGTAATAAGCAAATTGTATCCCGTTATTTGCGAGAAAATCGTGAAAATTGTCATAATCTCTGGAATATGGCGCATATCCTGCAGAAACGATCCTTTCATTGCAGTTAAATTTATTAAATAAAGATATGTGATTCCTAAGAATATTCCTGTCTGGAATTGCATCCTGACAAGTAAAAAGTATATACTCACCTATGGCGATATTTGCACCTACATTCGATGCAGCGCCCTGCCCTCTATGCTCAATTTCAGTAAAAATAAATTTGTAAGATCGTTTCACATCCAAAACATACTGCTTCAACATGGGGTCGATCTCATCACTGACAACAATCACCTCAAATTCATTCCTTGGAAACTTCACTTTCTCGTAGAATTTGAGTGTATTCAGAAGAAGATCTGTCCCCTTATAAACAGGGATCACAACGCTAAATTTCATCATTTTCCTCCTCTCTCAACAAAATAACTTTTCCGCCTACTACCTTAACTATCGCTATATCTATGGGAAAACTTAACCTATTTTTTTCACCAATCTGAAACAGGCTTTGTAGTTTTGTCTGCCATTCGAATTTTACCGTTTCTCTCATTATTACGCATTCTACGCGCGTAAAACACCATTTTAGCTCCTCGCCAGGGAACTAATTCTTGAAGCAAGAAACAAACCTAATATAGTGCTCGTTATGAAAAAGCGGGACTATCTCAAGGACACGATCGATCACTTTGATATAACAAAAGATGACACCAGAGGACTCGTAAAACAGTTTTCAAAAATGGCTTTCCAGGCAAGAAACATTGCCAGGGCATCTACTACTTTTGAAAAAATGCTGGAAGACAAGGATTGCTCAGTAGTTTTATGCCTTGCAGGATCACTATTTAGCGCCGGACTCAAAAAAGTAGTCCACGACATGGTGCAAAACAATATGGTTGATGTAATAGTGTCCACAGGAGCAATAATCTTTGATCAGGATATGTTTGAAGCGATCGGTTTCAAACACTACATTGGAACTCCTTATGTAAACGATAAAGAACTCTGTGAGCTTCATATAGACAGAATATATGACACCTTCATAGATGAAGACGAACTGAGAATCGCAGATGAAACCGTAACTAAAATCATTGAGAGATTAAACGGCACATATTCATCAAGAGAATTTCTAGTAGAAGTAGGAAGCTACCTTGAAGAAAACATTTCAGATATCAAAAACAGAAACTCCGTTATTTATTCTTGTTACAAAAATAATGTGCCGATTTTCGTGCCCGCACTTAGCGACAGCTGCGCAGGATTCGGTCTGGTCATGCTGAAAGAAAAATATCCTGATAAAGACTTCGTCATAGATTCTGGAAAGGACTTTCATGAACTCACCAAAGTAAAAATAGCAGCTGGAGAAACTGGACTTCTTATGATTGGCGGCGGCGTTCCAAAAAATTTCGCCCAGGATTCTGTAGTTTCCGCAGACATAATTACAGGACAAACTAAAATGCACAAGTACGCCATACAAATAACAGTTGCAGATGAAAGAGATGGCGCTCTGTCAGGATCAACTCTGAAAGAGGCCAATTCATGGGGAAAGGTTGATTCGAGCCAGGAACAAATGGTCTTCTGCGAAGCAACAATCGGATTCCCAATCCTTGCATCATACGCCTACCACACCCGAAAATGGGAAAAAAGAAAAAAGAAAAACTGGAACAATATATTCAACCCTGAAAAAGAGAAAGTCAACAACTGAAGCAAACCAGCCCGACACTCCCAATGTTTCACATAAAAAGAAGTATGCATAAAAAATCCGGAAAAGGGTTAATAATCCTGTTTCTTCTTATTGCTCTTTTGGGAGCAGTCACCTATTTCATTCTACTTCCATACTATTTCCGATATGAACTCATGAAGAAAGTAGATCTGCTCACAGCAAAGGACGAATTCACAAAGGCAATAAAAACTATTGATTCGCGCACTGATATCCCAAAAGCAATGCTTTACGAACTGTCTGAATCTGTGATAAATAAGGCAAAAGCCCAGTGGTCATATAGAAGAGATCAGGTCAGAATGTTTCTCCTCAACAGAAATCTGGATGATGCCAAAAAGACCTTTGAAGCAACAAAATCAATGCTTTCGAATCTCGCCCGCTCAGTTGATCTGGAAATCGCCCAATTTGAGTCACTGTTAGGCAGAATCGCAACTATTGAAGATATTTCAAGATATGAAAGCGAGATACGGCGTGAATTCTCAAACAATTCCACTGCTACTTCTTCCACTCAGCCAGATGAAAAGCAAGGCGAAACAAAAGAACCCAGTACAGTACAGGAGACACCGACTCCGACTGAAGACACGCAAAGCAGCTCATATGAACTTGATGTCTCAATACTTCGAAAGTCATGCAATAATGTCACTCTAAACAGAGAAAACAAAGATCTCTACCGGCACTATCTTGTACGGACTTTATCGCTCGAAAAAGAGATAATGGGGAAATACAGCGACAAACTCGACAGCGAGTTTTTCCTTATCAGAAAACAGATCAGTGACGAAAAAAAGATGATAGGAAGCAAAACAAACCTGCAAAAAATGCTGGAAGATGAGATGGACACCCTCTCCAAAGAAATTCAATCTGACAAACAAAAGCTCAAAGAAAATCCCAAAGATACAGCCCTCTCAGTTAATATCCAAAAAGAGGAGGCTGATTTTAAGTCAATACTAAACTACTACAAGGTAGAATTCCCAAAAGCCAGCCACAAAAAGTTTGAAGAAAAGATTAAATAAACGTAAATATAAAAAGAATACAGAAGTCAGGAGACAGAATTCAGAAAATACGGAATATCGGGATAAATACAGAGAAAGAATTATTTTGCTTTGCAACAACTCGCCTACCTTCTGGCAGGCTGAAGTTCTCCGATCAACTTACATGGCGGGCAGGATCTAAAAATTCCATAATGCATTAACAGATAATAACCATCATTAGATGTCATTATTTTATCGATGTTCGAATAACCAATCGTTAGTATCCCAGTTCTCTGCGGACTGATCAACTGGATATAATGTCCTGTTCTGGGTTCGAAAGGATATCCAGATGTAGGGTAAAGCATCCCGTCATTCGCTGCGCGTCCAGCTCTGAGCGCCTGCACGAATGCAGACCTTACTTGGTTTGAATGAGAAAAATAGCCTATCCTCGGATAATAACTTCCCCAGCTGCCTGCGCATCCGCTAACACTACTTTTTTTCTTTGTTACAGACTCGCAATCGCTCCAGCCTAAAATACCTCTAAGTCCAAGCATCAAACTGTCATTCCTCCCATCTTTCCAATATGTACCCGCAAGCTCTGATAAAAAGTTAAGCGTAAGCTGAGTTGGAAGAGGAGATGACAATATGACCGGCAACTCGCTCATCGGAACAAACGTGTAAACATGTACATCAGCAAACTGAAGATTTGATCCGGGTAATGAAGCCGGAGTATGCGATGAATATATTTTTGTAAATTCCCGGGCATAATCCGACATCGTTTCTTTCATATCCTCCAAACGCGTAGCAAATCTCCTCCTAACCACCTCAAACACTCCACACGGAAATGCATTTTCTATCTTGATACATTTAACAAGCGTTCCCCCGATATAACACTGCGAAGTACCGACAATTCTATAAGTAGCTAAAATTCCTCTGTAATCTATAGCATCACCCAAAATATCGTTATCAATACTTGAACTCGGATATGCCTGAATTACACCAACCAGCGCAGCAAAATATAAAAAACTACAGACTTTCAATTTCATATCCGCTGCCAGAAATCGTGATTTTTACCGGGACACATGTAATACCAAACAGTTCTATTAAACCCTGTGAAGCAATAGTAATGGAATTTCCATATGTGCTCTGTAACTCTACCAGCTCCTGGGTATTTCTACAATCAGTTACAGCAATGATGACATTTTCAGTGTTAATTTTCAGTCTTGCCAAATGCTCTTTTGTTAACACATACATTACAGCCGCATTTTGATTCTGAACTGCTGTTTTCAAATCCCTTGCGATCTTAAATTTCTGATTGCAGCGCCCGATCTTAATCAGAGGCAACGCCATATGCCTTACTTTAGAATTTTTAATCTGCCTGACCGAATCAGAAAAACTTTTTTTAAATAATTCAAGATATGTAAGATAAATCTGTTCTGTCTGCGACAGAGAAATTCTATCGCTTGTTCCATGATCCTTATG
>JACQRL010000409.1 GCA_016206485.1 Planctomycetota bacterium
GCATTATTGGAATTGGAATATGCATGGCAGCAAGATGTGCCTGGGGCTCCTTTACCTGTTAATATTGATAGAGCCAGAATAAAAATCAAGAGAAGAATTAAAACGCTTGATGATATTGAAAAAGCCATTGAACACTATTGCGATAAGATACCCTATGGTAAGGTTGTGAGTACAGCTCAGCACATTTCTACAGACATACGTTATCGTCTGGTTACAGATGACGAAATGGCAAGAGCACTTGCAAAGCGAAATACTGCTGGTATTAAAGAAAGAGATATTTATGCCAATTATATTTTAGGGAAATTTCTTTCAAAGCTGGAAAAACATTGCCACGAAATAATATACCAGTTCTCAATAGGCGCCGAGCCGCTGCCGTTTGAAACTCAGAGTAAACTTACTCCCGAAACAATTTCAGGTCTTGCCGAGATTTTATCCCGGCATCCAGGACTTAAATTTCAGGTATTCCTGTCAAGTGAACATCAGAACCAGGCAATGTGCACGCTTGCTCGTGAACTTCCAAATTTATCTCTTGCTGGATACTGGTGGCATAATTTCTTCCCCGGAATAATACGAAAGATAATGAGAGATAGAATTGATATGCTCCCGGTGAACAAACAAATTGGATTTTTTTCAGATGCTTACTGCATGGAATGGATGTATGCGAAATCAATGATTGTTAGGAAACAACTTGCATCAGTGCTTGCCGAGAAGATTTGCCAGGGACAGTTCAGTGAAAACATCGCGTTGGAAATTGCCGGGGAAATCATGTCTGTGTAATTTCAAGAAAATCTACTGCTAACACAAATCCCAAAAGAATTTTGTTGACAAATCATCCATTTTCGGTGATAATGTAAACCATGGAATACGTTCAGCGGCTGTTAGAAGACAGAATCAGGCATACGCTTGAGAGGGACAAAAGCGTTCTTTTACTCGGAGCGCGGCAGACAGGAAAGACGACGCTGACTTATCAATTCAAGCATGATATGCTGGTTTCGTTTGTGCAGCCGGAGATAAGGCAGAGATATGAAAAATCGCCGCATATGCTCAGGGGGGAGGTAGAATCCCTGTCACCCAAAGAAGCAGGCAAGCGTCCACTTATTATTCTGGATGAAGTTCAGAAAGTACCGGTTATTCTTGACGTTGTTCAGGACCTAATTGACCGGGGAAAAGCCAATTTTATACTTACGGGTTCAAGCGCCCGTAAACTTCGCAGAGGAGCTCATGTCAATCTTCTTCCAGGGCGCGTCGTTGCATTCCGGCTTGATCCGTTCAGTTTAGAGGAATTTCCATCAAAAGATTTAAATGAACGTCTTCTTTACGGTTCATTGCCGGGAATTCTTACTGTCCGGGCGCAGGCGGACAGGGAAACAGACCTGGAAGCGTATGTTACGATTTATCTGGAAGAAGAGATCCGGGCCGAGGCCGCTGTGCGGAACTTAGGGGATTTCGCAAGGTTTCTGGAATTAGCGGCTTCCGAGTCAGGTGGTATCATCAACTTAAGAAAATTATCACAGGAGATAGGAGTTTCTCATACCACAATCAGCGCTTACTATCAGATATTGGAGGATTGTCTTATCGCTGAACGAATTGAACCGTTGACTCAAAGCAAGACAAGAAAAAAACTTACAAAGTCCGAGAAGTTCCTGTTTTTTGATCTTGGGGTCAGGCGTCTTGCGGCACATGAAGGAACTAAACTTACCAGAGATACCATGGGTATGCTGTTTGAACAGTTCGTCGGCCTTGAACTTTTAAGGGGCGTGCATACAAAGGGACATGGTGCCAAGATTCGGTTTTGGCGGGACCCTGACGGTCCAGAAGTTGATTGGATTATTGATAGGGAGGGGTCATATACTCCACTGGAAGTCAAGTGGACGGAAAACCCCATTTCACGCGATGTCCGTCATTTGGAAGTTTTCCTATCCGAATACAAATCAGCAAAGGCAGGCTTTCTTGTTTGTCGGGTTCCGCGCAAGGCGAAGTTAAGTGAAAAAGTCTTCGCTTTACCATGGCAATCCATCCATGAAATATTTTGATGTGCAATCCTGGAACCACCTCCACTAAATAGGATATTATAACACCGTAACAAAACAAAAATAATATTCTTGACAATTTCATAGTGTTCCAGTATAATAAAAATTGTTATTTTTAGTATATTGGAGGTTAATAAATATGCCAAATCTTCTTGATGTATTCAGGGAACACAGTCCGTGGTGGCAAACACACCAGATTCCGAAAGAAAAGAACGATCTTCCAGAACGGCAGCTTTTAAAACAGTTAAAGGAAGAAATAGAGAATAACAGGATTACTGCAATAACAGGACCACGTAGAGCAGGGAAAACCATCCTGATGTATCAATTGATAAACTGGCTTTTAGTTGAGAGTAAAATAAAGCCAACGAATATTCTGTATTTACTTTGTGATGACCCTGATTTTTCATTATTGTTATTGGAACGGACATTTGGTGATATCATAAAGACCTATCTTAATGAGTTCTCCCCAAAAAGAGAAAAAGTATATATCTTCTTAGACGAGGTCCATGTTATGGAAGATTGGGAAAAATGGCTCAAAAAATTCTACGATTTTGATTATCCTATTAAATTCTTTATATCAGGCTCATCCGCCCTGCATATAAAAAAGAAATCTAAAGAATCTTTAGCAGGCAGGCTCCTTGAGTATACACTACTCCCTTTGGATTTCAAGGAATTTGTAAATTTTTATCGTTTTTTCAATCCCCATGTGGAAGTTTCTACAGACCGGTTGAAAGGTGATTTTAAAGAAGTTAACAGTTTCTTAATCAAGAATAAATTAGAATTTCTTTCGTTGCAGGATAAATTGATGCCCATCGTTGAAAGATTTGTATTATGGGGAGGTTTTCCCGAGGGATTTAAAACCGAATCCCTTGAACTCTGGCATGAAAAACTGAAAGAGGATGTTATAAAAAAGCAAATCTATTATGACATTGTAAAAATATTTGAGATAGAGAACCCCTCTTTAATAGAAAAAATGCTCTATTTCATCGGACAGAATCAAAGCCAAACTTTTTCATATGAAACTTTCCTCACCGCTCTCCCTGTTAAGAGCAAAGATACGGTCATAAATTATTTATCCTATCTCAGAGAGAGTTTTTTAATCGGCGAGAATCTCAAACTTACAAAAAAGGCCCTTATAAAATCTAAAAAATATTTTCTTTTGGACAGTGGTGTATTAAATATGATACTCAAAAATAGAAGCATACTGGAATTAAGGAATATCGGGCTAATTATGGAGGGAATTATCCAGCGTGAGGCGCTCAATTCTTTTGGGCAGATTAATTTCTTCCGTGACCCCAAAGGAAGGGAGATAGATTTAATTGTTACCTATGGAAGGCAACTCTTACCGATTGAATCCAAATATACTGAAA
>JACQRL010000410.1 GCA_016206485.1 Planctomycetota bacterium
CAGTCTATAGGGGTCTGGAATGAATGGAGGATTGAGGGGCGCAGCGATTGGATTGTTGATCGTATAGAGATTTTCAACAACACCTGTTATTTTGCATGTCAGGGCACAAATAAGGTGATAGCGTCGATCCAGATTGATGATGCTGTGACCAACTCGAAGATCGTTAATAATATAATTTCTTCAAGCGTCCTTACCGGGTTAAAGATCTGGAATTCTCTGCAGAATGAAAATGTAGACAAATTTACTTCACCGGAAAACAATAATTTTGTCTCACATAATATGTTCTACAAAAATAGGGTAGACGGTTACACAGGTGAGAACAGTATAAAAGATGATCCGAGGTTTGAACGTATTTCGGAAAAACCCGGGGACAAAAAGGCAGATTTCATGCTGCAGACGAGCAGTCCCGCAATCGATGCAGGTGAGGATAGCGGTTTAGCCAAGTATAATAAATCAGAGCAGGATATAGGATGTTATGAATTCGGTCTGCCACGATGGGAAGCCGGTTTAAACAGGGCAAAATGACTTGTTAGAAGATCTTTAGTAGGGTCTAATCCTACGGCCGTGAAACCGTAGTTGTTCACTAATATGGGAAATAATTATCAAAACTTACTGGGTATTACTTTGGAACAAGGATTGAAATCCATTGCAGCACACAAAAAGATCTCATTGACAGCTGTACAAAATTGGTTGAAAAATCAAGGGGCAGTTTCCAAGCCTGATTTTAAAAAGTTGTCTGATTTTCCAAATCTGACTGCAACAATGCAGCAGTTATTAGCCCAGCTTTTCTTTGTAGGATTAGCCAATTTTACGGATCCGTCTGGACAAAAGCTGGTTATGACGTCATTAAAGATGAGCAGTATGATTCAGCAAGGACAAGTACGTGTAAGAGACTACCCAGATCCTGATATCTTCGGAGCAACCGATCCTGTAACTCGCCGTGTATATATTTCCAGCAAATTCACTGACCAAACGTTTTTAACCGCAAATTTCGATAAACTGGCAGCAGTTACAATGCATGAAGCAGTGCATGTATCTTGGATTTCTAAGACCCTCGCAACACAATTCCCTTGGTCAGAAACATATGCATACAGTGAAACAGTGAAAATGTTACAACTTTTCATTAATTTAATTCAGATATCAGATCCCAATAGTCCCTTACTTCCTTTGATTAAGAATATGCAAGCATCCCAAAAAAAAGGACAGATAGCATCTAGTGGTTTATTTGAGAGTTTAACAACCTTCTATACATTTGACTTCTATAGTGGTCAAAACAATTTTGACATACTGAAACAAAACTTGGAAAATGCTTTTAATTGCTCTATTGCCATTGATTCAGTCATTATATCTCCGCCAGCAAATCAAATCCCTCCTTTTACAGTAGTTATTAAATACAAAGTAACATTCAACACTGGATCAGACACGATTAGTTCAACAGTAAAATTTAAATAGATGATTGACTATAAGGTTTATTGGTAGAGAAATGAACTGTATAAGTGCCAAGTTGACGATAGCTGCAATATCAATTTGTTTAGCGTGTTATAATGAAATTACTCCAACAAATATAGTATTGAAACAAGATGAAATAAATGAGCTAATAAATCAAATTAACAGTTCTGACGTTGAAGTACGCTCTCTTGCAACCAAGACAACAATCGATTTATGGCAGAGTAATGAAGTAATGGCAAGACTTATGAATGCCAAGAATAAATTGGAAGAGACCAAGGATATAAACGCCATAAAAAGACTAGAATACGTACTGAATAGAGTCGAGATAAGGAGAATATTAGGATACAAATTAGTTGAATTACTTGGTGAGAATTTAGATGTAGTATGCGACGATGAGAGCCAACTTACTGATAATTATGAAAAATGGACATCAAATCCCAAGCATTATGGGATTGATGATGAAAAAAGATTAATACTCATACTTGATTGGATCAGCGGAAATGTTAAGACCGATGAATGTAAGGTCAGACTGGCAAGGTCTTTTGCGGATTATCCCGCTTTAAATATATCCAAAAAATATTTAATCGAGTTTCTTAGAAATTCCTCTAC
>JACQRL010000441.1 GCA_016206485.1 Planctomycetota bacterium
AAAATCTTGACAAATAACGATTCTTAAGGTATATTTAAAATGCGGGCGTTGACTGGGTCGATGGCTCGCATTTTTATTTAGAAAAAATTGAGCCTATTAATCTTTTAACTTGCCTTTGGGCATTATTAAAGCGATTATCGTTATTCGTAACGGCAATAGAACAGCGGCTACATCCCTGAATCTGCGCTCGCTTATTCTTGAACATAAGATCTAAGAATTTCTTTCTTGTATCAGAATGCCATATCTCTTCTAAACTTTGATTAGCCAAATTAGCATACGTTGTAGTCCCTCTTAAATCCATACAACACTTGGCGATGTGGCCGTTTGCTGACAATGTCACATTGTTAAAGACAAATGTGCAGGGTCCCTTGGCCGGATAAAATTTCTTTTCCTTTTTATTAAACGATTCGTTCCAATACCGAGGGCTCCAAAATGTTACGTCATCCGCTTCTCTAAGAAGCTGTTTCATTTCATCGCTGAATTTCTTCCCAAAAGAATTTTCATCGCAACCATTGTTGATCTGAATCCAAACGGGATGTCCCAATTTTCTATTTTCCCTAACCAGGGTTTGGAAATTCCGCTTGACCACTTCGAATTTAGCCGGTGGCCGCATATCTTCAAATGTTTGAGCATTGTGGCCATCAATACTGCAGATAATTTGCCGCACAATACCGGATTGAAGGATACACTCAATTTTTTTTTCATCAAACAACATGAAATTCTCATTGAGAATAATATGCGGACGAAAATGGGGATTAGCCTCCCAGTATTTTTTTGTAATATCGATCACTTCTTTCCATTGCTTATAGACCAAAAAATCACCACTAATAGGCCACTCCATTGCTCTAATTCTATATTTCGGATTCTGGGCAACCTCTTTAATCAGTTTTTCATAGATTTGAATATCTAAAAATTTCTCCCGGCCTTCATGGTCAAGAAAGCAATATTTACACCGCAAATTACAAACCGAAGAAAATTCTATGGAAAGGATTTTAATATCCCTTAACGTATTGCAACCTAAGAGTAAACGCACATAACGGAAAAACCAAGAGGAGTACTGAAAAGCCCCGTATCCTTCTTTTAAAATTCTTTTAAACCATTCCATAATTAATATCCTTTGGGGCTGGTATTCTTGTCCGCATATTATGTCTCCGGACATCAAACGCTAGCCATAATATAATAGCGAACGTCAATAAGCCAGCTGCAAGATAAATAAGAGGCGCTATATGGACAATGTTAGCTTCTGTTAAAGAAAATATGAAGAAAAACAGAACCAGTCCCTGGAAAGCAATTCCTAAAATCCAAGCAGCGATCACTAAAGCTGTCTTATTATAGACACGAGAACACAAAAATTCACCTAAAACTTTAACAGGACCCATAGGAATAAGAGCAAGCATTAATAGAATCAAAGCCTGTGTTGACTCGATATATTCTGGGAAGAATCGCTGGATTCCCCACCCTGCCCCGATATACGTAAAAAGACAAAATAATCCTGTCCCCACCGTATACAGGCCCAAGGGAAGAAACATTTTTCGAAATGGATCTTCTCCATTCTCCAACTGAGCCGAATGAACATACATCCGCGCACGCATCACATCCGCTAACACGGCCGGAAAAATACTTAAGCAAATTTGATAAATACGAAAAGCAAAGGCGAAATATCCTAAAGTTAGGATATCATACTGCCAGGCCAAAACTGTTAAAGCAATGACATGAAAAAACTCATACGAATAATAAACCGTGGCCAGACTTAAAGCCCCTTTGATGGTGCGTCCATATTCTTTTAAATCAAAATACCAATCAAATCGTAAAGGGCATTTTTTATAGAAAAACCATGTCGTTATGAGAGCTGATAAAATAAAAACGAGAAATATGTATTGCGCACCAAATCGAGGTAACATATACCAGACCATCATCAAACTCGTTACTGCTAAAATAAACTCTCCAATACCATTCCAGCGATACTTAAGTTGAGTCCGGGAAAAAGAATCATAAGCTCTATATAATTTGTCCGTTAATAAATGAAAACCCAACAGCAAAGCTGTAACCCAACTTTTAAAGACAAAAAAAGTCACTGTACCTAAGGCAATCGAAGCGCTGAGACTTAAAATGAAAAAAGAGCTCCATCCTACATCCCTAACATGTTTGAGCGCTTGGGCATTCTGTCGCGCCTTAAAATGGGGAATGTCTCTTTCTAAAGCGTAAAGAGTTCCAAAATCCAAAAATTGAAAATAGAAGACAAAGAGCAGCCAAATCGTATATTCTCCAAAATCTCGTGGCGTTAAAACGGAAATAATAAATAACCCGCGCAAGGCCATGAGAATCCGTGAAATGAGTCGTAAATGACCTAACTGGAAAAAATCGGAAATAATTTGTTTCATTATGAAAACCCTGTCATCATTGATCAGCAATGAATTTTTTATGCCAAAGACAAAAATGCAACAAACTTAATAATTGATAGCCATAATCCCTCCGGAGACGAAAATGCTCTTCCATCATAGACGAAATATAAGACCACTTTAAATATCCGATCTGATTGATATTTTTTTCGCAAACAACATCCATCATAAATTCCTTTAATTCCCCTCTGAACCATTTTCCAATAGGGATATTAAATCCCGCTTTCTTCCGTTTGGATATAGCCAAAGGAATTGTATCCCTTAAGGATTCCTTAAGAATAGATTTGCCATTAAACTGATTAAATCTTAACTGCGGTGGGATACTCATAGCAAATTCCACAAAATGAGGATCAAGATAAGGAACACGAACTTCCAGGGAATTCGCCATGCTCATAAAATCCACTTTGGCTAATATGCTGTCGACCATCCAAACTTTGAGATCAACATATTGATGACGGCTTAAATCATCAGCTCCTTGACTTGATTGATAAAACCGTTCATACGCCCAAAAGGAATCCTCAATCTTTGTATCCAGCATTGATTCACCAAATAACTTCTGTTTTTCTTCCTCCGTAAAAATCAGTCTCCAGCTGTAGTGAGCCTTTTCAGGCTCCAAACGTGCGCCGTAAATAAAACGTCTGGCTATAAAATCAAAACTCATCTTTTCTTGAGACACAGGCAGTCTTTTGGCAATAGCTGGTACCCATTGATCCTGTATAATACGCGGTAATCGTCGATAAGCCTTGGCCAATTGATCAGCACCATAAGTTGGATATCCGGCAAACAACTCATCGGCCCCATCCCCTGATAAAACAACCTTGACATGCTCACTGGCTAACTTTGACACCATATACAAAGGCAGCATCGAAATATCAGCCGTGAGATTATCGGCATGCCAGATAATATCCTCAATATATTTTAAGTAATCTTTGGCCTCACAAAAAATTTCATGATGTTCTGTCCCGCAATGCCTAGCAACAAGTTGTGCATATGGCGATTCGTCGTAACTTGATTCTTTGAATCTTACATTAAACGTCTTAAAATTCTGATTCAAATTTTTTTTCATGGCGCTAACCAAAATACTGGAGTCTAGACCGCCGCTTAAAAATGAACCCACAGGAACATCACTGACCAGCTGCATCTTCACGGTTTTATGAACAAGTTCCTTAAGCTGATCCTTTATTTCCTCTTTTCCCCTATCGTTTATTTTATTTAAAGAAAGATCCCAGTATTGATTAAGCTTTATGTTCTCATCAGCACATTCTAACCAATGTCCTGCTGAAAGAGAATGAATATTCTCAAACATCGTTAATGGCGAGGGGACATAATTAAGAGAGAAATAATGGTAAAGGGCTCTTTGATTGATCTGGCGTTTAATAGTTGAGTTGGCAATAATCGATTTTATTTCGGAAGCAAAAACGATTCTTTTTTTGTCCAAATAATAAAATAACGGTTTAACACCCAGATGATCTCTGGCCAGAAAGAGTTTCTGCTTTCTTTGGTCCCAAACGGCAAAGGCGAAAATTCCTCTGAGATGTCGCACACAATCCTCTTGATATTGCTCATACAAATGCACAATGACTTCACTATCACTCTGAGTCGAGAATCGATGGCCTAGAGATATTAAAGATCTGGTCAGTTCCTGGTAATTATAAATCTCTCCGTTACAAACAATCCAGACCGATCGATCTTCATTGGGGATCGGTTGAGTTCCGCTTTTTAGATCAATGATGCTTAAACGTCGATTTCCTAGGGCGATATTCCGATCAATATATACCCCCTGACCATTGGGACCACGGTGAGTTAAAATATTATTTCTTCTGTTAAACTGTTCTTGATCAACAGCGTGTCCGTCAAAATTAAATTCTCCACTGATACCACACATATATCAACCTGTTAAATATAGAATTATTATTTAACTCTCTATCATTTCTATTTGAAATAGACAGGGCGGCCGCCCATAAAAAAGGGATTAATGTCAAGAAGTGCATTTCTATCCGAAGAGAATTCTCCCACCAAGGCATAACATAAAGGAACTTTATCTCCAGAAAGGTCTGTACTCACGCCACAATCATCTAAGTATTGATTGCGTTCAACAATATAATCAAGATGGGCGCAGGAATATTTCTCTGTAGAACTTCTCCAGGAATTCTCCTCAGCCATTTTTCGCCAAGTCGCATCGAGTTTTCGCCAAGAATTTTCAAGATGGTCCGCCCTGGTTTGACAAAATTCTGGGAGTTGTCTATTAAAGGCAGTATAATATTGCCAATGCCAATTTAGACTTAAGCAAAATAGAATAAACAAAGCACCTTTCACAAGAGGTTTCCATATATTTTTATTTAAACTCCAGAGGAAATACACCCCGAGAGTGGCTAAAATAGCATGACAAACAATTAAATATAAAAAAAGTCTTTGAACAAACCAATAATGTAAAAAAGCTACAACCAGTGCGATCCCAAGGGTGGCTGCTACCTGGACAGAAGTAATAATACTCAACGCAAAAACAAAAAAATCATTATTTTTAAGGTTTTGCCGTCTATTCCACTTTAAAAAAGGAATCCCTATCCCGACAAGGACAAAAAAATTGGAGAGATAAGCTCCAAGGTAAGCATCTCGAGGAGGTTTTGGGAATAAAAGCCGCAATGGCATCTTCAGCAGGCTTATATCTCCCCTTTTTATCTGGGATATTAAATCAAATTGCGATTCCATAATTTGGGGAGCGAAGGCATCAACGCCCTGTAGAGTGTAGTACCCTTGTATCAAAATACATACTAAACAAAGAGGAATAGCAAAATGAGTTAGAGGATTTAAACTCTTTGGCCGATCGTGGATAAAATACCAACAAAATAAGCATGTCAATATGGCCATACCGCTTTGAATAACACCAAAAGAAATAACAAGCGTAATAGCCAGGGCTAAAACGCAAAAGAAAACTTTATTTTTCATGTTATTTTTCTCATAACTTTGCGAACACATTGTGAAGGTTGCCATCACCAGTAAACTAAAAAACAGTATCCATAACATATACGGCCGGCTTTCGGCGGCAAAGTTATAAAATAAATTTTGACTAGTAATGCTCATGATTATAAATATGGCCCATAACAATCCTAAACGAGCGCGAATGAAGATAAAGGACACCAAACACGTGAATAAGGCAGCCGCAATACTGATACGGCGCACATCAACAAGCATGCGAGAATTAAATGAATCAATTGGGGAAAGTAAAAATTTTTGCAATACAAGATACAATGGATTTTTATTTGCCTGAATAGTTTTCCCTGTCATAACCTGACTAAAGGGAACTTTACACAAAGTGACAATCTCAAGCTGCTCATCGTTCCAAAATTTCTTGTGTTTAGCGGTCTGAAGAATTGTTAGAAGTGTGATGACAGTAAGAATGCAGCCAACGATGGTTGTCAAAAGCGTAGATGCGCGCAAGATACTCTTACCTCCTTGTCCAACCATGGCTAGCCCCCATGAAGAATAGAGAAACCATTGCGCAGTAAAGTTTTAAATTCGGCTAGACTGCGAAGTTTTCTAACTCTGTTAAGAATATATTCTGGCCTCAGATAAAAATCGTGTTCTATTTTTAATCGTAACTGACGCAGCTGTTGCTGATTAAGTTTAGCACGCTTAAAAGATTCCGTTCCTTTCACCGTATCCATTTTAAAATCTTTTTCATTGATTCGATCATCATCCAACAGCTGCCGACGCCAAGTGCTGCCCAAGCGTGGTGTGGCTAAATTAAAAGAAGCGAAGTCAAGATCCAAAAGCTGGGACAAAGCACTGGTGCGCAGGATTGCTTCTTCATCATCATCGGGAAGCCCTAAGATAAATGTGCCGGCAACATTGAGTTTATGCTTATGGCAGATTTTGATGGCATTAATCATTTGATGACGATTAATATTTTTCTTGAGCAGTTTCTGCATTTGATCGTTGTCAAATTCAATTCCGACAATAACCGTATGGCAACCGCTCTGAGCCATGGCTTGAACACGATCTTCATCCAAGACATCGACACGCGAGAAACATGACCATGTCAAATCCGGCAGGGCGTTCTTAATCGCCTCACAAAGTTTTAAGGAGCGTTCTTTGTTAACCGCAAACGTTTGATCTCTAAAGTGCACTTCTCGATAACCTGTCTCCCATATTCTTTTCAATTCGGCAATGACCTCTTCAATAGGCCGCATTTTAAAACCCAATGTGCTAATCGGACAAAACGTACACCCGTAAGGACAACCGAAATCAGAAAGAACAGACATAAAAGGTTCATGCCGCACAAAAGGAAAAGTGTAATATCTTTTTTCAAAAAGATCAATGCAGGGTGTCGGAATACTAAATTGACCATGACCATGCTTCTCGGGACCAACGATAACATGGCTGTTATGACGGTAAATTACATTATTAATTGTATTACCCTGGGGCCCCTGCAAATATCGCAAAATATCATCTGTGCTGAAATCGACGAGTGTCGCAGTTAAAAATGGCATCACATCAAACATTTTTTCTCGATACTCACGAAAAATATCTCCTGTCCCGACAATGTGTACTTGGGGCAACTGGTTATGCAGATCCCTTAAAAAGGAGCTGTCTTCTTCAAAACTCGGTGCGGCAACTAAACAGATAAGAGCCTGGGGGTTAATCCTTCGAATCTCTTGAATGGTCTCTTCCTTGCTTAAGCCTCGCCTTAACGCCTCAAGAAAAAAAACATCATGTTCCAGCGATAATGTTCCTGACAAATAAAGCAAATCAATGGGATGATAATAGTAGTCACTTTTACTGATGCTCGTACAATAATAATCGCGCAAATAATTTTGCTTACCCGGAGGATTTAAAAGCAGCACTTTCAATTCTTTGTCCTCATCGATGCTTTGATTGCCTTATGGCTTCGGCGATAAGGCCCAGGCCAAAATACATAAATGATGAAAAAAATAAAACAGCTCCTGTCATCAGGAAAAATATTGAACCACTCATGTAATAAATAGTAAACATGATAAGGGCACCAAACAAGACAATAAATGACAGTAAAATAAATAATTTGATCGGATTATAATAAAGAATGCTCTGTGTAATAATCTGAGCGGTTCTCAGGCTATCTCGAAATATCTTAACATGGGCCTTACGGCTTCCCCTGGGGCAATAAGCAATAGGGACATATTTTATAAAATACCCATTTAAATGAAAGGCCAGTGTAATCGTCGTCGTAAAAGAAAAACCTAGGCAAAAATTTTCTTCAAATTCAAGAACCAGGCCTTTCTTAAATGCCCTCAAGCCTGAATTAACATCGGGAATGTGCCGGCCGGTAACAAACTCACAAATCATTTGCAGCAAAATGCGTGAATTATGTTTTAAAAAGGATTCTCGATAATACTTCCCCGTCCTTGCGCCAATCACCATATCATATTCATCTAAGGTATCTACAAATTCAGGGATATTATCGACTGGATACGTGCCATCGGCATCAATAATGACGATATTGTTAAATCGAGACTGCTTGATACCATCGCGCAGTGACAATCCATACCCTCCAGGGGCAGGATGCCTGATTGTATGCACTTTCTTATTTTTGATGATCTCAAAGGTTTTGTCATCTGAGCCGTCATCAATGACAATAATTTCAAATTCCCGGCCCGTTTTATCTAATGTAGTACTAATCTCATCGATGAGTTTGCCAATCGATTGTTCTTCATTGAGTGCAGGAATTATGACACTGACAGGTTTCATTTTCTTTTCCTTATTATTATATGGACCGAATACGGGTTAACTTTACTCGAGGAAATAGATTAGTATACCACAAATCTAAAAGAAACTACTAAGGTAAAGGAACTTTGAGGTGAACTTTGAGGTGAATCATTGACGGCTTCCACTCTTTTTGAAATATTCAACGGTCCGACGTAACCCTTCTTCAAAATTCACCAATGGCTTGAATCCTATTTTCTGAGTAATTTTGGAAATATCAGCACAGGTGCGAAAAACATCCCCGGCGCGAGGGGGCAATAATTTCGGCTGAATGTTTTTGCCGATAATTTTGTTGAGCAGGGAAACAATCTCGAGAACCGAATTGTCCTGACCGTTGGCGACGTTAAAAATTTCGTGCTTTAAACCGAGAGTCGTGGCAGATAAAATATTAGCCGAGACGACATTATCGATGAAAGTAAAATCACGGGATTGCTTGCCGGTCCCAAAGATGGGCGGCGGCTCATCGCGCATGATGCAGTGGATGAATTTAGGGATAACGACAGCATATTCATCATCCAGTGCTTGTTTGGGGCCGAAGACGTTGAAATAACGCAGACAGACCGTTTCAAGATTAAAGAATTGTGAAAATATCCGGCAGTAATATTCGTTGGTCAGTTTGCTCAAGGCATAGGGAGAAATGAGCAGCGGCAGATGGTTTTCTTTCTGCGGGAATTGATCTGTCTCCCCGTAGATGGAACTTGAAGAGGCCATGACGAATCGTTTGACCTTCTCTCTGGAACATGCCTGCAATAAGAAAAGAGTTCCATTGATATTGACGTCGTTATAACTTTCGGGGTCGTCTAAAGACTTAGGAACGGAGCGGAGTCCCGCTTGATGTAAGACATAGTCTATGCCCTTAGAGCTTTTTTCACAAACATCCTTGTCGCGAATGTCCCCGCGGATGAGTTCGAACTTGTCCTTGCCAAGGCCTTTGGCAAATTCAAGATTTTCCTCTTTACCAAAACAAAAATTATCAACCACACGGACAAACTCTTGCCTTTTCACCAATTGTTCCGCAATATGAGAGCCGATGAATCCAGCGCCGCCAGTAATTAGATACTTTGCCATACTTGGTATCCTCTCTTTCGGTAGTTAATGAGCAAATTCTTGCAAGATTTCCTCTAAAGAAACTTCAGCGCATTGAGCGACAAATTCATGCCCTAGCGCAGTTAAATGGTTATCTAATGTGTAATATAATTTTCTTTCGGGAAATTTTCTTGACTTTTCCACCATACAATCTAAGACATCAATAGTGGGGATATGACGAGAATCTAATGCTTCTCCAAGGGCTTTATTTAAATATGTCCCATCGACATCCTGCTCTTTAAGTCCATAGTATTCAAGTTTGTCTCTCCACAGGTTCCGATTGACTTGATGGCGGTCTGGGATCAGGATAAATACGGGGCGAAAATTCAGATCCTTAGCCAAGATAGCCAAACGATCAAGCTCATTGGTTAAATAATCAGACATTTCCTTAAAATGCTGATGGTCGATAACCGTCTGAAAAAAATCATCGTCCATACGGCGGGTAATACCCTTCGAGACGCGGTAATGATTATATAAAATAAGAAATTTTGATTTAAAAAACTGGACAAAATAGACTTTTCTAAAAAATTTATTTTGACGCACAAAGTCATTAACAGCTTGCAGAAATTGCGTGGAGCGGCTAGCTCTCAATACCGATAAATCGGCAGTATCAGGCTTTTCCTGGTTATACTTTCGGAACGAATATAAATCCGTCAAATCATTGCCGATAAAAAAGTTAAAAATATAGACGGGGGGTGACCCCAAATCTTTATGTCGGAATTCAATGATGTCTAACTGATTGGCTAAACAGGAACCGGGTACTCCTAAATTCAGGAAAGGATAATTAAGATGAGCCTTTAGCTGACTCACATAGGTCTCTTCGTCTTTTACTCCTATGCCAAAAGTAAATGAATCTCCTAAAAAAGGCATAAACCTTTCTTTCTTTAAATCCTCACTTGATCTAGTCTCGCGTCCCCCCCACTGATCAATGTGAGCGACAATATCGTATTCATAATGCTGAACACGAAATTGCCTTTGAGGTTTAAATTGAACAAATTTCCCCTCTTTTTTTACAACCGGCCAATTTTTATCGGAACCAAAATCCTCGGCTTTAGCCCCTGTACTATTCTCAACTCCCACTTCCCTCATACGGGTTTTGAGCCAATCAGGACCCCAACATCGTAGAAAAATTTCAAGAGATAAAAAGGCAACAAAAAAACCAAAACAGACTAGAATGGAGCCCCACGCGCATGCGCGTGGTCCCATTAAAAACAACGGGCTTCCTTCCACGCGCTTCTCGCGTGGGGCGGAATCCCGACCCCAAAAACTTTGCCCATTCATCCACGGGCATGC
>JACQRL010000414.1 GCA_016206485.1 Planctomycetota bacterium
CCTTACAAGGATCTATTATAAAAATAAATATTTTAATTATCCGATAAAAGCGTTTGATACCCTCTATAAATTAGGCCTGCTGGAATCTTCTCAGGCGATGCTGTCATTCATTGCTTCAAAGTTCAGACCGAAGTCTGAGCCGAAAACGTTTGAAGACTGGATCTCCCAAAAATTCGGCAGAAAACTCTATGAAACATTTTTTAAAACCTACACTGAAAAAGTATGGGGAATTCCTTGTAACCAGATTGGAGCAGAATGGGCTGCCCAGAGAATAAAAGGTCTTGATATTGTCCAAGTTATAAAAAAAGCAATGTTCGGAAATAAATCAAAAGCTGTTAAGACTCTTGTAGAGCAGTTTGATTATCCGAGACTGGGGGCAGGGCAGATGTATGAGGTTATGGCAGATCAAACTGTCTCATCGGGAGGCGAGTTAATATTAGGTTCGAGGGTAACAGTTTTTAACAGAGATGGGAATGCGATAAAGTCAATTGCCGTAAATGATGGAAAGGAAGAAACTTTGATCACAGCGAACCATTATTTTACAAGTATTCCGATAACGCATTTTGTTAAAATGCTGAGTCCGGTGGAATCAAAGGAGGTTATTAATGCTGCTGAAGCGCTCTATTACAGGGAGCATATAACTGTAAATTTATTAATAGATAAAGATGATGTTTTTCCTGATCAGTGGATTTATATTCACTCCCCGGATGTCAAGATGGCCCGAATAGCGAATTATAATAATTTTTCAAAGGATATGGTCGGGCATAATGCAAAGACTGCTCTTAGCGTCGAGTATTTTGTATTTCAACACGATAATATATGGAAAAGATCTGATGATGAGCTGAAAGATTTGGCAATAGAGGAACTATCATTTCTAAATATAGTTGACCCAAAGAGGGTTGAATCCGCTTGGGTTGTCAGGGAGACAGAAAGCTATCCCACATATTATTTGGGATTTAAGGACCATTATGATATTTTGAGGAAAGCGATTGATAAATACACGAATTTGTCTGCTATAGGTCGTGGTGGCATGTATAAATATAATAATCAGGATCACTCAACATTAAGCGGAATACTTGCTGCAAGAAACTATTTGAAGCTTAGCGGGTCTCCGTATGACCTTTGGAGCATTAATATTGATGCTGAATATCTTGAAAGCGGTGAACGGGTGTCAGATTAGCTCATAAATCTGATGAGAAAAGAGCTTTCTGTAATAGTTCCAGTCCTTAATGAAGCAGAAAATATCAGATATTTGCTCGAAAGCTTACTAAAGAATATAGCTTTAAAAGATTATGAGGTTCTAATTGCATACGACAATGATGATGACAACACGATTCAGGCAGTTGAACAAATCAGGCAAAACTATAGATTTACAATAAGGCTTGTTAAAAATTTCTGCGGGAAAGGTGTTGCTGACGCGATTAAATCAGGGATTAAATCATCTGATGGAGAAGTCATTGTTGTAATAATGGCAGATCTTGCGGATGAGCATAAATGTATTAATGAAATGTATGAGCTTATAAAACACAAGAATTACGATCTTGTTTGTGGTTCAAGATATATTCCGGGGGGAAAGCAGACAGGCGGGCCTGTGCTGAAAGGATTAATGACAAGAATTGCGAGTTTGTCATTGCATTTTCTTACAAGGATTCCCATTCACGATGTAACTAACAGCTTTAAGATGTATAGAAAATCTCTTTTTGACAGGATTAATATAGAAAGCAGCGGAGGATTCGAACTTGGTATGGAAATTACTGTCAAAGCTTTTGCTTCTGGATACAGAATTACAGAAATTCCAACTGTATGGACTGACAGGGTGCGCGGTGAGTCAAAATTTCAGATGGTTAAATGGCTGCCGCGTTATTTGAAGTGGTATTTCTACGGATTGAGAAACTGTATATAGGGTGTAATAGGGCAGGAAATTGTACTATCCCCCTGAAGTCGGACCACTTTCGGAGCTGTATTTGAAAGATATTAAACATAGTTGACCTCTGGTCTAG
>JACQRL010000415.1 GCA_016206485.1 Planctomycetota bacterium
GCGGTTCGGAATAATCTTTGTTTAGCAGATTTGATGAACTCGTTTCCAAGAGATTTGAAATCCTGAAGTCTGCTTCGAAATGCAAATGAAGAAAGCTCGATGACCTCTTGTCTTACTTTAAATGAATCTGAACCCGGCGGAAGTAGTTTCCCGTATGTGACGGTTACCGGATATGGAAATCTCTGAGGAAGTTTTTTGATAAACTTACCGCCTCGGAAACTGAACATGCTTCCCCAAAGCCTGTCGATGTGAACCGGAAGGATTGGGACGTTAGCTTCTTTTGAGATATGTTCAATACCAGATCTGAATCTTTGTATATTGCCAATTCTGGAAAGTTCACCCTCGGGAAATACAACAATAACACTTCCATTTTTGAGCCCCTCAATAGCCGCATTAATTGCGCCTTTGCTCCCCATTCCCTGAGACATTGGGATAAGGTTTATGGCTTTAAAGAGCGGATGGAGTATAGGATGATCATACCATGTTTTATCAATGATAAATTTGAGCGGTCTGGAACAGGTTGAAAACAGAAAGAATGAATCGACAAGGGTAATATGATTGGGTGCGAGGAGAACTCCGCCTTGCGCAGGAATATTTTTTCCTCCATAGCTTTTTATTCTGTAGAATAATCTGGTCACTGTAAAAACAATTGCCCATGTGACGATTTCCGGCAGGGCAAGGCACAATAGGATTCCTGCCACCATCAAAAATAACCCGATCATCAGAAAAACTCCGGATGAATTCAGCCCAAGCAGGGATGTCAGCGCCCAGAAAATAAGCGATGACACAAACATCAATGAAAAGCTTACAAGGTTTAGAGTCGCTATGTATGAGCCTCTGCTTTCCTTCGGGCTTCTCGACTGGAAGATGGCGTTTTGCGGTACAAGATAGAGTCCTCCGAAGAATCCTGTGACACCGAGTATTAAAGTTGATGTGGAGTATGTATAACCTACCGCGTACAACAATATTGCTGAAAGGCTCATGCCGGTAATAGCAGGAAAGATAACTCCTAGTCCCATATGGTGTGAGCGTATAGATGTTGCTATCAGAGAACCTGCCCCTATTCCCAGTGACATTACAGAGATCATTATGCCTGTAAGTGTTTCGTCGAGATAGAGGGTATGCGATCCGAAAACAGGTAGATTCATTCTGAACATGGCTGCAACCATCCAGAAGAGCGAGAGCGAAAAGAGAAGGACAATTATCCTGCGGTCTGCAGACATTTTTCCAAGAGTTTTATGAATATTGATAAATGGTATGATCTCGATTTTTGATGTTTTACTGCCGCTGATTCCGAAAGGGATTCTGAATGACAGAATTGAACCGACAACAGCTGTAAGTAAGCATACCGCGATTGTTATCCGCAATCCTGTGTTTCCCAGCAAGATTCCCCCTGTTGCCTGACCAAGAATGATCGCGATGATTGTAAGCATCTCCAGTATTCCGTTTATTTTGATGAGATTTTGCTCTTCTGTAATTTCCGGGAGTATTCCATATTTTGCAGGGCTGAAGAATGCGCTCTGGACCTCCATAAGAAATACCCCGGCAACAAGTCCCCAGTATTGAAGCGGAGGTTCCAGCGCCAGCGATGCAAAAAGGGAAACAGACATCGGAACAACTTCAAACCATTTTGAGATGATTAAAACTGAACGTTTGTTAAAACGGTCGGCAAGAGACCCTGCAAGAGGCGAAAAAAGGATAAATGGAGCCATAAACGCGGCGCTCACGAACGCCTGCCACGCGGAAGCGCTCTCCTTTGATAACCCCGCCAGATAAACCGCCACCGCAATGTAATGCATATTATCGTTGAACGCGACAAAGAATTGTGTGTAGAGGAAAGCAGATAGATTTTTTGGAGATTGCTTGTTGATCATATGATAAATTATATTTTTTTATTAACGCAGAACCATTAAGGGATCACTATTCTCAGGCCTGATTTTTTATGGGTGATTAAGTTTTTAATTAATGACTAAATTTACTATTTGGGATGATTCTTTGATTATAATCTCCTTTTCGCAGTGTGTTCGCCATTCCATTGATCCCTGATCCATTAATTTGAGTATGAATTTATTTATACCGTTTGTGACGTATAAAGGCTCAACGTAATATACATATCCATTCTTGGTGTAAGGGGATATTACATCTATTTTTCTGCTCTCAGGGGAACTTGGATCAATATGCAGAAGTTCATATTCTCCGTTTTGAAATTCATTCTTTAATTTAGACGAAATACTTATATTTAACTTTATAGCCTTTACTTTTTTTAAGATAACAGATGTTAATTCTGATACGGGTACATTTCTCCTGAATAATTGATAATCTCTTGTTATAAACGGAGAATCTGCCGGTCCTGATTCCTTATCCTTTGTAGCATTGAATTCATCAATGATTGCGGTTTGATCTATATTTATTTTGAACTGTCCATTGGAGTCTGTTGATGATTTAAGCCAATATTTTCCCTGTCTTATTTGGATGTTTACGCCTGTGAGCGCTACACTATTTTCATCTGTGCATCTCCCGGTAAACAGATTGGCATCTTTTGCAAGTGTAATATTTAGCCGCAGAGTTTCGCCCGGTGATAATACAATTTCTTCAGACCATGGTTTATACCCCTCGACAAATATTTGGAACTTCAAAGGAATATTTGCTGGAAAATAATCTATTTTGTTATTGTATGCGTTAACGGCAAAAGTATGTTCCTCTTCATCTTCCAGCCATAATTTTCCTGCTGACTTGGCTTTTCCATATATCCAGTCCTCTTTGAAGGTTGCTCCATCATCAAATGTTATATTGAAAATAACAGACGGAGGTTTTTGCGCTTCAAGAAGAATAATAATAGTATCGTCCGGGGTTGATATTTCAATTTTTGTAAAAAAATTGAAACTGCAATTACCGCTGTAGAATGTGTGATCTCCAAGTTTATATGATGAGCTTTTCAGGTCAGGCTTTGAGTAGCTCCAGTTGACAAAAATTATATTTTCTTTGTTGTAATCAGAAGCATTCGAATATTCGAAATTAAATTGTCCGGATGAATCAGAAAACGTTGATCCAATTTTTAATACTTGATTACTTCTTGAATGTATAAAAAAACTTATTGTTGCATTTGAGACCGGATCTTCTTCGAAATGAAGAACTTTCCCTTTGATTTGTAATTTTTTAATTGATTCTATGGACTTTTCCGGTGATTCTTGTGATTTTGCAGTCACTATTTCTGGCGGGCTAGTATTGTCTGCCGCGGTTTCTGTGGCGTTCGCATGATTGTCTCCCGATTCGGTTGAGATTTGATCCTGTTCTGAGTTGATATCTTTAAATTTAA
>JACQRL010000418.1 GCA_016206485.1 Planctomycetota bacterium
AGCAGTAAGAAAACAATAATGCGTGTAAATTAAACAATTAGGATTTGGGTTGAAGAAAAGGTAATGTTATTACCATAAATTTAGAAGAATGTATGATAACTTAAATCAGGTAACCTGTACTTTTGAAGAAAGAGCCAGACAGCTTGGTGGCTGCGATTGTTGGCTATGCAAAGCCAAAGAATAGTGAAGGTACTTCTTGGGAACAACATGACAAACTGCTTTTTACGCGCTTAGACACCATGATAAGTATCATGCCACTTCACGAAAGGGGTAACCTCACTAGGAGGGTTAGTAATATAATCCCGTCGAATGCGCCAGAGTGGAAAGAAGAATACGACAAACAGTTTTGGGAAGTTTTAGTTGAAATTCTAGGGTATGGCTGGTTGCATGATAAATTTCCTTCACACAGAGTGCAATTTGAAGAGCCACCTGATATAGTTGTAAGAGATGACAAATGCGAATTGGTTGCAGCCATGGCGTGTAAGAAAATCCGAACTTCTGACGCAAACGACCAATTTTTTGAACGACAGAGGAAAACTGGAGAGGTGGTGGGGAGAGATGTAGATACTAGGGTGTTATCCTCAAGCCCTACCGAAAACCCCTTCCTAAGGAAATTAAAGGACACACTATCACAAGCAGAAAGGCAGTTGAACCAGGTTGACAGTCCCACTAAATTCATTTTCCTAAGCATCTCTTGGGACGTTTCAGCTGCGATATCCCGTTACAAACCGTGTGTCATAGGACTTATAACGAAAGAGGCATCCAATCTATCGAGCGGAATTACCCTGATAGCATTCGAAGAGCTCAACGCAGACCAGCCCTTTGTTGGGGGTTGATCGTCTTAGAAATTACGTCAAATGCAAGGCCTAACCTGAAAATTGCATCTATTTTATGGTTCTGTTTGCTTTTGGTTGGTAGCTCATTTATAATACCTACCATGCGGAAACTTATAGTCAATGTTCTAATTGTCCTTTTTATCTTGTTGGCTATTTATTTCTTTTTCAACTGGCTTGGCATATGGGACAGTGCTTGGGAAACTATTAAAAAGGTCTTTAGGATGGCTTCTTAATAATCTACAAGCTAAGTCAAGGAAACCAAGACTTAGTAAGAGCATTGAGAACCACCATAAAAACCAACCAATCTTTTCAATCATCTTGATAACCTCAATTTCTTTTCTGATATTCTTGGCCTCGGCTCTGTAATTCTCGGTGCTCTTGTGCTCGCTGTGCAAAAATTGTTGCAATGATAATTGATTCAACAATAATCGCAGCAATAAGAAGACTAATCACCATTTAACTCACCTCCTAAAGTTTGAACAACCAAAAGCAAACAGAACCTATTTTATAAACCATTGACATTCTGCAGCCATCTTTCTAGAATAGCATCATTGACGTTGTGTAAGGACTCCCAATATCCAGGTAATTCGGAGTTTGTGATGAAATGGGGCTATCATTATACTAATTGCTATTGTGCTGAATATCGTCACTTCTGAGGTCTCAATGTCCCCGTACGACCTTTCTTTCATAGGACATATTGGTTCTTTTCTTGGGGCTGTCATATGGCCAGCAGGTATTTCAGCGTTGGTATCTGGCGGTGCGGTCATTCCAAAGGTAAATAGGCACAAGTTTCCACGCTACTTCTCTCTTACTTTTCTGGGATTCTCGGCGGTTTGGGGATTCATGGTAATTGGTGGAGCTATCTTTGAGAAGACATCAGGGTAGTAGCAAGAACCATCAGTTGGTTTCTGTTTCCAGCCAGTATAACTAATCCCATGCTCTGAGCGTGCTTTGACGGACACTACTGGATAAAGTAAACTTATGTTGCTGACCGTGGATAGGATACGAGCAGTTCCTGTAGTATCGGAATAAGTTGCTTTTTCTCAAACAAAAGTTCGGGAACTGTCCAGAGTGGCCAGCCATAATTAAATCTATTCCTCAGAGTAAAGACTACTAACCGTACCTATATACTCAAACCACGGCCTGGCTAACCCCGCGGGAAGCAAATATCACCCACTTGCTTTTTGTTATTCGAATTTATGCTACTGCTTTC
>JACQRL010000419.1 GCA_016206485.1 Planctomycetota bacterium
GCGTTGTATGTCAGCATTCTTGATTGCGCCGGTGAGGAAATAGTGTTTAGCAAATTGGCGCGGAACATCAACATATCTCCGTCGATTCTGGAAAAATACTTACGGTATCTCATACAGACGTTTCTCATTTTTTCAGTTGAGCGGACGAAGACAAAAAGGGTTTTGCGGCAACGACGCGCGAGCAAGGTCAAATTTTACGCGATGGATTCCGCCGTGCGCGCGGCAGTGCTCAAGAGTAGAACGGATATTTATGACGACTCTGCGGAAATGGGCATATACGCGGAGAATCTTGTCGCCTCCGCGGTACGGCGCCGCTTATCGGGTAGAATAAACAGCGGGATATGGTATTATCGCGAATCCGATCGATACGAAGTGGACTTCATAGTCAAAGAAGCCGATTCTCTTTTGCCCATCGAAGTGAAGTGGCGCCGCGACATACCCGCTCTTAAATCGCTTGACCGGCTCTGCGCTAAGTGGGGATTACAGGAAAGCGCGCTTGTTACTCGCGATCACGACCTCACCTACCGAGACAACCGACTCTCAATCCCGCTATGGTTTTTCTTATTGATGGTATGAAAAGATTGATCGAGGAATTCCAGAGATCAACAGATGAAGTACATGGTCTTGAGAAAAAGATTGCCGAGAATTCTAGAAAAAAATTATGAATATCTCTCCTGAAATAAATACGAGGATTGACGATGTCCTGAAGAAGAACCGCATACATGAAGTGGCAATCTTTATTATGGCTACCGCAATATTTATTTTGGGAATGTCCGCTCTTATCTACGGGATTATTAGCAACGAGGTTTTAATTGTTGCCCCAGCCACTTTAATTAACGCGGCTCTATATTGGCCAATAAGCCAAATTAAGAAAATGCGTAAAGAGAATATTACATTAGCTGCAATCCCTTCACTAATTTCTACATTACCACCGGAAGAAGCTGCGCGAGAGCTTGTAAAACTTTTAGCAAAAATCACATGAGTTCTGCTGAGCAAATTATAAAACAGTTGATTCAAAGGCTATATCACGAGTCGATGTCTCGGTTTGATTTTAGTATCAATCAGTATGGAGATAACGGTCATCTGGAAGCAGATGATGGAACTTTTCTTGGAAAATTCAGTAATCGGTATGATTCTGAATCTATTTTCAATCAGTACGGAAATTATGGCAGTAAATATTCTGCCTTATCTATTTTCAATCAGTACGGAAATTATGGCAGTAAATATTCTGCCTTAAGCCCGGTCAATCTGTATACCGCAACTCCACCAAAGGTTTTTTGGAATGGGCAATATGTAGGAAGACTGACAATAAATAAATACGTTGCGGGAGCTTTGCCAACAGATTTATTTTTATTTTATGTCATGTACCACATTGGTGTTCTTGATGATAGATTGGATGATTTTATAGATTTAATTTCTCGATAAATGACGACAAAAATTGTACAACAATGGAATAAGGTTAAATTAGGGGATTTCGCTAATATCCTGCCCGGCTTTGCTTTCAAAAGTTCGCAATTTAAAAAAGATAATGGCATACCTGTAATCAAGATCAAAAATATAACTGATGATTATGGAGTCTCACTTGATGGTGCATATCTAGATGGCGGGGTTTTAAATAAGAAAACAAGAAAATTTTTAATTGAGTATGGCGACATATTGGTTGCTATGACTGGAGCAACAGCTGGAAAAGTCGGTAAATTTAAATCACGACAAAAAGCTTTACTCAATCAGCGCGTAGCAAAAGTTTCTCCCAAAAATATTGACCCAGACTACTTGTGGGTTTTACTTGGCAACAAGGATACGGTTGGTATGTTATATCGGCTTGCGGATGGAGCGGCACAACCAAACATGAGTGGTGGCCAGATTGAGAACATTGAATTTATAATTCCAGCAAGCAAGCAAGAACAAAAAATAATTGCGGGAAAGATCGTGGCGTATGACGACCTCATCGAAAACAACACTCGCCGGATTCAGGTTTTGGAGCAGATGGCACAAGCTATTTATACAGAACATTTCGCAACTATTGAAGAGATTATGGTGGAAAAGAAGAAACTACCTATAGGATGGAAAGCTGAAAATCTATATAATGTTGCAGACATTAAGATGGGCTATGCTTTCCATGCCAACCAATTCAACAAGGGGCAGAAGGGTTTAAGAACGGTAAGAATCCGAGATATTCCTTCAGGTGTTGCCGCTACCTATACGACTGAAGAAGTTGATTCTTCATATCATGTGAAAAAAGGAGATTTTTTGATTGGAATGGATGGAATCTTCCATATGAACCATTGGCAGGATGAAGATGCGTTATTGGTACAACGAGTATGTAGAATAAGACCGAAGAATGAAAAGATGAAAGCGTATCTTGCTTTGTCGCTTGTAAAGCCCATTAAACATTTTGAAGCAACACTCATGGGTGCTACCGTCGCTCACCTTGGTTCTCGACATTTGAAAGAAGTGTTTATTGCGATACCGGATAGCTCGTTTGATCAAAAGCTAGAGTATTTAAATATGCTTTTAGATACAAAACTTCAATATTCATATCAAAATCAAACACTGCGAAAGACGAGAGATTTGCTCTTGCCGAAATTAGTAACTGGAGAAATAGTAGTAAAATAGAGTTATGCGAAAACTTAAAAAATATAAAATCTGCCAAAGCTGTACGAGGGAAAACTCTTTGAACACAAAGGAGTGTTCCTGTGGTTCATCTAAGTTCGCCCCGGAATATGTTAAAAAAATTTCCAAAATTAACCGGCAATTTGCCGTACAAGTTACTGAGATTGCAGAAAAATATAAAAGTAAGGAAGCGCCAAACCAAAGAATCACTTTCTATAAATGGTGGCCTGGGAATAGAGTCACTTTGAATGTTAATAAAGCGGAAGAATGGAATAAAATAAAAACAATCATTGATACTGAATTGGGGCCATTCTTGGGTTGGAAGACTAAGAAAGAAATACTGCAAGAAATAAAGAGCGGCGAATATGAAAAAGGCGTGAAAGACCTTTCAAAAAATTATCCAGAGTTTGTTAATAAGTTAATCGGCGGCATTGATTTTAGTAAAATCAAGGAAACAGATTTACAGCAAGTGGCGAATGCTATTTCTGCTTTAGTCGCGGCTCTTAAAAATGCTGATGAAAACTTTGTTATTGCAACTAAAAAATTGATAGAGGAATTACCCAAGCAAGGCAAAAGAGCCATTGAAGATTTAAGCGACTTGTTAAAACAATGGTCTCTTCGTCAGATCACCGCCATTTCCTTTGAGGTTAAGCATCGTATTGAAACTATAGAAATATTTAATAAAGCAATTTTAGATGATAAAACTTACGAAATACGAGGTGACGGTTCAGTGCATCGTATTTTGGAAAATGCGATGTGGATTATTGATGAGAGGTACTGGCTCCTACATAGCAATGAAACTCTAAGAACTATTATTGGCAATGAATTAGCCAAGAAAGATAGAAAATTTAATAAAAAGAGACCCGATTTTGTTTGTGGTACGATTGATAATAAGATGATCCTCGTGGAAATCAAACGACCATCGCATGAGCTAACAGCTGATGACTTAGAACAACTGGAAACTTATATGTTAATTATTGAACAAAATAGTGGTGAAAAATATAGCTTTGAAGGATATTTGGTTGGACGAAAAATAAGTGACGATTTAAAGAAAAGGCTAAAATTTAGAGGTAATCAATTTAAGGTAAAAACGTATTCTGATTTAAGTGATGATGTCAAAAAACGATATACGGATTTCTACAAGAATCTAAAAAAATGATCTATGAACGAATTTTCTGAAGACAACTTAATTGAGCAAACAGCCGTCAAAATATTTGCCGGCCTTTGGGGTAAAGAAAATTTTGCCAATGCGTATTCGGGTGAAGCGGACGAGGAATTCGGTCGGGAAAATCCTGATGAGGTCGTACTGATGAATTATCTGAAAATCGCCTTGGTAAAACTCAATCCATCAGTGTCTACTAAGGCGCTTAATCTCGCCATCGACGAACTTATCAAAGACCGTTCGGCGATGAGTATGGTGAACGCGAACTATGAAACATGGCATCTGCTTCGGGAGGGTGTAAAAGTGGAGACGGAAAATAAAAAGGGCGAATGGCAGACTGAGACGGTGAAAGTTATTGATTGGCAAAACCCGAAGGAAAATCATTTTATGCTGGTCTCTCAAATGTGGATTACCGGTGAACTGCACAAGCGTCGGCCGGACTTGATCGGATTTGTAAACGGCCTGCCGCTTGTACTCATCGAACTGAAAGCGTCGCACAAGAACCTACGCAATGCCTACCAAGAAAATATCCGAGACTATAAAGACACCATTCCTCAACTTTTTTGGCACAACGCCTTCATCATTATTTCCAACGGCATCGAAACAAAAGTTGGCACGCTTACCTCCGCATACGAGCATTTCAACGAATGGAAGAAGATAAAAAGTGAAGATGAAGAGACACGCGTCAGTTTGGAAACGGTCATTAGAGGTGTCTGTGAACCATCACGGCTTCTGGATATTGTCGAGAATTTCACGCTATTTGATGACTCGTTTCGTGAACGTAAAAAGATCGTTGCCCGCTATTTCCAATATCTTGGGGTAAACCAATCATTTGATCAAATAATCAATCGAGATAAAAATCACGGACGGCTCGGTGTTTTTTGGCACACGCAAGGATCGGGTAAATCATATTCCATGATATTCTTTTCGCAAAAAGTTTTCAGAAAACTTCAGGGGAATTTTTCGTTTGTCATGATTACCGACAGAGACGATTTGGATGGCCAGCTCTATAAAAATTTTGCGCATTGCGGCGCGGTTTATGAACCAGAGGAGAATGTCCGCGCTGAATCAATCGTGCATTTGCGCCAGCTCTTAAGCGAGGACCACCGCCATATTTTTACTCTCATTCATAAGTTCGGCACCAAGCCCGAGGAGAAGCCGCCGATCCTATCAGACAGGAGCGACATCATTGTAATGGTAGACGAAGCGCACCGCACGCAATACGACCGTTTGGCGCAAAATATGCGTATTGCCATGCCCAAAGCATCATTTATCGGTTTTACCGGAACGCCACTCATGGCCAAGGGTGAGGAGAAAACGAGGGAGACATTCGGCGACTATGTATCGACCTATAATTTTGCTCAATCGGTAAGGGATGGGGCGACGGTACCGCTGTACTATGAAAATCGGGTACCGAAGTTAGAAAACGAAAATTCTGAGATTCAAAAGGATCTTGAAAAAGTGATGAATTTTTATGAACTCACAACCGATGAAGAGGAAAAGCTCGAGCAAGAATTCTCGACTTTCTACCATCTCATCACACGCGAGGATCGACTCAATAAAGTCGCGGAAGATATCGTGGCGCACTTCACTACCCGGGGGTATGACGGCAAGGCGATGGTCGTTTCCATAGACAAGAAGACCGCCGTGAGGATGTACGCGAAAGTCAAAGCCGAAATGCAGCGACACCTCGCCAAGATGAATATTGCCGCATCCAAGGCGAAAGATGAACATGAGAAAGAAATACTAAGGGAGCAAGCGCAAAAGTATGAGAATATCGACATGGCTGTGGTGGTAAGCCAAAGCCAGAATGAAATCGCCGATATGGAGGAGTTTGAGATTGATATGCGGCCACTCCGTGCCCGGATTTTGAACGAGGACTTGGAGACAAAATTTAAAGATCCGGACAGTAATCTGCGCATCGTCTTTGTTTGCGCCATGTGGATGACCGGATTTGATGTGCCGAATCTCTCGACTCTCTATCTCGATAAGCCGCTCAAAAACCACACACTCATGCAGACCATTGCTCGGGCGAATCGTGTTTATTCAGGCAAGACGAACGGTCTTATCGTCGACTACATCGGCGTGTTTCGGAATCTTCAAAAAGCACTCGCGATCTATGCGTCTACGAAAAGCGGTAGTGATGAAATCATTCAGGACAAGAACGAACTGGTGGAGATACTCTTTTCTACCGTCGCGAAGACACGCCAATTCTTGAAAACTCTAGAACTTGATATCAATGATTTACTTAAAGCGCAGGATGTTGAAAAAATTCGGCTCGTGGATGTGTTCACGAATCGGATATTGCAGGATGAAAAGACGAAACAACACTATCTTGAATGTGCCAGCGATGTCTACAAATACTATAGAGCGGTTCTACCGGAGCCAAAAGCCGAAGATTACTATCAGGAAGTAACGGCGTATAAAGTGATCGCCTCACGCATACGGGAAGTCATTGACGAAGACACCGATGTCTCGCAGGTAAAAAAAGATCTTGAAAATCTGCTCGATCGTTCAATACGAGCCGGTGAATATGTGATCATGAGTGCTCCCAAACTTAAGGATTTGAGTAAAATAGATTTTGAGGCGCTGCGAAAGTTTTTTGATGATTCGAATACGAAGAATATCGAAGCCGAACATTTGAGCGTCGAGCTGGAAGAAAAGATCAAAGAAATGACGCGCAAGAACAAGCTACGCGCACACTTCCTTGAAAGACTCAATAAACTTCTCCTCGAATACAATACCGGCTCGCACGATCTCGATCTATTCTTTGACCAGTTGGTAGAGCTGGCAAAAGAATTGAGCGAGGAGGACGCCCGGGCCGTTTCCGAGAATCTTACAGAAGAAGAGTTGGCCGTTTTTGATATTCTTCGTAAAGAAGATTTGAATCCTACTGAAGTCGATCAAGTCAAAAAAGTTGCCAAAGAATTACTGGCTAAATTGAAAACTGAAAAGCTAGTATTGGACTGGAAGCGAAAGCAAGAAACGCAAGCTGATGTAAAAGTTACTATTCAAACGATACTGTACGACGAACTTCCAGAGCCGGTTTATTCACAGCAAGATTGTGAGGATCGGACTCAAAAAGTGTATTTTCACGTCTTTGAAAATTATGTAGATGCTCAGGTGAATGTGTATGCGTAATAAAAAATAATAATTAACACCAATATGTTTTATAAAATAATAAACTCGACACTCGAGAAGATACAGAGAAAAGAAATACTGGTAATGTCAAGTGGATTGTGTAAATTGCTTAAGGGTGTTCTGGCTCCAATTATGATTAAGGTTCTTTGAAATACTGGTAAATAATCGTTCGGTCGCTTTTGGTTGCAGCGCAATGCTCATAGGTCTGGTGCGTCGCCGCA